>DATGJE010000318.1:0-15073 GCA_035295305.1 Candidatus Acidiferrales bacterium
TCGCACGCCACTGGCGACTGGAACCAGGCCATGATGGAACTCGGCGAGACGATCTGCGCGCCGCGCTCGCCTGATTGCGCCGCTTGCCCCATCGCGCGACATTGCAAAGCGCGCGCCCTCGGCATCGCGGAAAAATTGCCCGCTGCGCGTCAGAAACGCGCGACAGCGAATGTTCACATCGCCGCGGCGGTCCTCGTCGATTCGCGCGGACATACTTTGCTCACAAAAACTCCGGGCGCGCACGACTCGGTGTTGTTTTCGCGACTGTGGCAATTCCCCGCTGTCGCCGTCGCGGGCAACGGTAATTCGGGGCACGCTCCAGCCAGCGGTTCGGCCAATCATTCAGCGAATGTTGCTGCGGATGGCGTCGCAAATGAACTCGCCGAGCACTTGCGCGTCTCTCTCGGAATCCCGAATCAACCGCTGACGCCGCTGCCCGTGGCAGCGCACAGCGTTACGTTTCGCAAAATCACACTCGCGCCTTTTCTCGCGCGCGTCGCGCGTTTGCCGAAGCGTCCAAACTGCCGCACTCTGCCGCTCGCGAAGCTGGCGCGCCTTCCCATATCCAGCGCCACGCAAAAAATCGCTCGCGCCGCGATCAACGCATTGGCCCAGTAACGCGTTCGCTCCCGCATGATTCGAGAACCAATTTTGCGCGGCGGCGCAATGCTAAAATTGGCGGATGGCCCACGCCCTTTCAATCACGCCTGCCGTGAAAGCGGAGCCGCTTCCCGTCATCCAGCGATATTTCGAGGTTTCGCTTTTCCTGCTGGTCACAACGGGCATTCTGGCGCTGATCGCCACCGGCAAACTCGACATGGTGACGACCACTGCGACGCTGGTCGCGCTCGCTTACAAAGGTTGGGGCATCGCGCGCGGTCGCGGACCTGAGCTGACGCATCGCAACGCAACTGCCTTTGTCCTTGGCTATTTCGTTTTCTTCCCTGTCGACCTTTGGGTTTTCTCGCGCGACCTGGCCGCCAGCGCGCCGAATCCTCTGCTATACGCCGCGCTGCTCGCCGCGATTCACTTGCTGATTTTCGCTTCGATTGTTCGCCTTTATTCCTCGCGCACGGTGCGCGACTATATTTTTCTCGCGTTGCTGGCCTTCGCCACAATGCTGGCGTCGGCCATTCTTACGGTGAACACGACGTTCCTTATCGCGCTGGCCGTGTTCCTGCTGCTTGCGGTCTCCAGTTTCGTCGGACTGGAGATCCGGCGCAGCTCCGAAGGCGCGGTTTTTCCGGCGTTCGAGCCGGGAAGCGCGGCCGCGCGCCGCCTCCATCGCGCTCTGGGATTGACTTCCGTGCTGGTTGCCGCCAGCGCGTTGCTGATTGGCGGAGTGATTTTCTTCCTCATCCCGCGCTTCACCGCCGGCTACATGAGCGCGTTCAACCTGCAACCGACGTTGATGACCGGCTTCACCGACAACGTGGAACTCGGCGAAATCGGCGTGATCAAACAAAGCAGCGAAGTGGTGATGCGCATTCGCGTGCAGGGCGATGACGCGGCACGCGCGCAAGAAATTCACTGGCGCGGCATGATCCTCACGAATTTCGACGGCAAGCGCTGGTTCACGCCCGCGACTGATTCCATTGTGGTCACTCCGGATGGCTCTGGCGCTTACCAGTTGGGTGTCTCGCCGCTCCCCGCAGATTCTTATTATTTGTTGCGCTATACAGTGCTGATGGAGCCGATCGCCACGGACGCCATTTTCGTCGCTGCGCGTCCCACGACGATCTGGGGGCGCTTCGGAGCCGATGCTGAGGGCGGACGCGCGCGAAGTTATCTGGTTTTCAATCGCACAGGCACGCTTTTGAATCCTTTTCACAATGTAGGGACAATGCATTACGACGCGGTGTCGCAGGTCCCCATGGTTCCTCCGCAAAAGTTGCGTGCCGCGGCGGCCGTGTATCCGGCGGACATCAGTTCCACCTATTTGCAACTGCCCAGACTCGACCCGCGCATCAAGCAGCTCGCGGAGCAAATCACTGCGCACGCTCCGACGCCGTACGACAAAGCCTCGAACATCGCGCTGTACTTGCGCACGCGGTTCGGCTACACGCTCGATCTATCCGACATGAGTCATCGCGATCCGCTGGCGTATTTTCTTTTCGTCAAGCGCGCCGGCAACTGCGAATATTTCGCTTCGGCGATGGTCGTCATGCTGCGCACGCTGGGCATTCCCGCGCGTTACGCCACCGGATTTCTCGCCGGCGAGTACAACGACCTGGCGCACGATTATATTGTCCGCGCCAGCGACGCGCATAGTTGGGTCGAAGCCTACTTCCCCGGCTACGGCTGGATCACTTTTGATCCCACGCCGCCGGGAGACGAAAAACACAATGGCGCGTTCGCGCGCCTGGGAATGTATTGGGATTGGTTCCAGTTCAGCTGGAATGAGTGGATCATCAACTACGATTTCGCGCACCAGCTTTCGCTGGCACGCAACATTCATCAATCGTCGCGCGCGTGGTCGGACCGCGCCTCGCAGTATTATCAGGCGAAGCGCCGCGAAACGATTGACCGCTTGAAACTCTGGCAGGAGCGCCTGTCGAATTCGCCGTACTCGCTTCCCGGCGCGCTCGTATTTCTTCTTCTGATGCTGATTTATTTTCGCGGACGCGCGATGGGCGGCTTCGTCGCCATTCGTTGGAGCCTGCGCGCGCACCGCGAAGGCAGATTGCCGCCGGACCTCGCCGCATTCGAATATCGCCAGATGCTGCGCCTGCTCGAACGCCGCGGCTGGCGCAAATCCGCCGCCCAGACGCCGCTCGAATTCGCCGCGTCCATTCGCGTTCCTGAATTCGCCGGCCCCGTCGCCGAAATCACCGAGATGTATCAGTCATCCCGCTTCGGCTCGCACCCCGCCGACGCCCGCCGCGTCATCTCGCTCCTCGCCAGCCTAAAGCAGCTTCGCCTTTCGCACAAAAATTGACGATCATTCAACGTTACGAATTGTTTTTCGGGGAGTAGTCCCAGGCTTGTGGTGTCGGTGCAGAATTCTTACTTTATTTCGAGCACTTCTTTTTCCTTCGTCGCTGACAAGTCTTCCACTTTTTTCGTTTCCGCGTGGGTCAGCTTCTCCAGTTCGTCGAGCGCGCGCTTCTTGTCGTCTTCGCTGATTTTCTTTTCCTTTTCGAGTTTCTCGACGGCTTCCTTGATGTCGCGCCGGATGTTGCGGACCGCCGTGCGGTGATTCTCCAGAACTTTGTGAATCATCTTCACCAAATCTTTTCGACGCTCTTCCGTCAGCGACGGAATCGGCACGCGCAATACTTTGCCGTCCGAAGTCGGATTCAGCCCCAAATCGGAAGTGCGAATCGCTTTGTCGATCAGCGGCACAGCCGTTGGATCCCACGGCGAAATCGTAATAATCGTCGGGTCGGGAACCGAAAGCGAGCCGAGCTGATTGATGGGCATCGGCGTCCCGTGATAATCGACGCGAATGCTGTCGAGCAGCGCCGTGTTCGCGCGGCCCGTCCGCACGCCCGCCAAATCCTTGCGAAAATCCTCGACCGCCTTCTCCATACGCGTTTTCGCCTGCGCCAGTGCGTCTTTTGTACTCGCAATCGTCGTCATCAGCTCCGCCTCACGCTCTTATTTCCCAGCTCGTGCCTCTCTGCGTTCTCTGCGCCTCTGCGGTAAAAGTTTTCGCTTTTCGTCTCTTCCTGCTTTTCACGCTGTCACCATCGATCCGACTTTCTCGCCCATCACCACACGCTGCAAATTCCCCGGCACATTCATATTGAAGACCAAAATCGGCATTTTGTTGTCCATGCACAGAGAAATCGCCGTCGAATCCATCACCGAAAGGCCTTTTTGAATCACGTCGAGGTAAGAAATCTTCTCGAACATTCGCGCGCCCTTCACTTTTTCCGGGTCCGCGTCATACACTCCGTCGACGCGCGTGGCCTTCATAATCACCTGCGCCTTGATTTCCATGGCGCGCAGAGCCGCCGCCGTGTCCGTCGAAAAATAGGGATTACCCGTGCCCGCCGCAAAAATCACGATGCGTTGCTTCTCCAAATGCCGCGTGGCGCGCCGCCGAATAAACGGCTCCGCCACCTGATGCATTTCAATCGCGCTGAGCAATCGCGTGTGACATCCCAATTTTTCGAGAGCGTCTTGCAACGCCAGCCCGTTGATCACCGTCGCGAGCATGCCCATGTAATCGCCCGTCGCGCGGTCGATCGTGAACGCTTTCTGCCGCCCACCGCGAAAAATATTCCCGCCGCCCACCATGATGGCCACTTGTACGCCGAGCGCGTTCACTTCCTTCAGTTCCTGAGCGATTCCCGCCACCGTTTCCGCGTGAATGCCCGAGCTCAGCGGCCCTTGCATCGACTCACCGGAAAGTTTCAGAACAATTCGCTTATAGACGGGCCCGTGCCCATCTCCCGCTTTTACGTTGGTCTTCGCGCCAGCCTTCGCGTTAACGTTGGCGGCAATTTTCGGCGTGGGCATCTCTAGAGCTTCCCGTCTTCTATCGCGTGCCGAAGGATTAGCGTCCGCTGTCGCACGCATTCTAGCAGAGATTTTCGCGTCCGGCACTTACAGACCGACTTCCTCGATCAGGCGTCTGTTTTCCAGCTCGTCGTGTGGAATCGTTGTTCCAAACTTCGCGCAAGGATTTAAACTAGCCCGTCATGCAACTCTGGTTTGCGCGCAGAACTGACGTCACCATCCGCGAGCAGCTTACAACGCAAATCGTTTTGGGAATTCTCTGCGGCGACCTTGCTCCCGGACAACGCCTCCCAAGCATCCGGGATCTCGCGCGCCGGTTTCGCCTGCATCCAAACACCGTAAGCGCCGGGTATCGTCAGCTTGAGCGCGACCGCTGGGTTGAATTTCGGCGCGGAAGCGGTGTCTATGTCGGGGACCGCAAGCCGGACACGCCGCTTCGCGCGACCGTTGCCCTGGATCATTCCATTGCTAATTTGTTCCGATCCGCGCGCGAACTCGGCATTCCGCTGGCGGCCGTCCGCTCTCGCCTGCTTCAGTGGCTAGACTCGCAACCGCCCGATCATTTTCTTCTTATCGAGCCTGATGACGAACTAAGGCGAATCGTAGCACTCGAAATGCAGCAAGCCGTCACCCTCCCCGTCAAGAGTTGCGGCCTGCGCGATCGTGACCTCTCCGCCGCGCTCGAAGGCGCTATTCCCGCTGCGCTCCCGCGCAACGCGGCGACGGTGCGGCAGAAGTTGCCGCCCGCAACCGACTTGATCACGCTACGCTACCGCTCGGTGCCGTCTTCGCTTGCCGGATGGTTGCCGACTCCCTCAGGCGCTTTGGTCGGCATCGCCTCACGTTGGCCCGATTTTCTGAAATTAGCTCGCACGATTCTGCTCGCCGCGGGCTTCCACAAAGACGCTCTCCTGTTTCGCGACGCGCGAAGGCCGAACTGGCACCGAGGCCTCAAACAAACCGCAGCTGTCATCTGCGACTCCGTCACGGCTGCTGCGCTGCCGAAAACATCGCGCGCCATAACCTTCCCTCTCATCTCAGACTCTTCGCTGACCGAGCTCAAGCAGTATCAGGGATTCATCCGCAACCCACTTGCTTCCTCGTTGTGACACTTCCGAAAGTGCCACAACTCCGCAACTCTCGTGCCGCCGTTTGACTAACATGCCCTCATGCGAACACTACGAATCTTCACCTCATTGCTTGTATTCACATTGCTGGTTTCGAGCGCCCAGGCGCAAACCGGCGATTGGCAGTCAGTCGAAAACCTACCTCTGGGCGCGCGAATCTCTGTGCTAACTCGGCACCGTGTACCTTGCATCCTTGTGCGCGTAAACGACGACGACCTCGTTTGCGCGCCCACTCCCGAGCGATGGTTTGGTCCGGACACTCTTACTTTCCAAAGACAGAACATCCGCGAAATCCGCCTTCCACCTCCCGACGGGACTAACGAATTGCTCGGCGCCGCCATCGGCGGAGGCATTGGCGCAACTGTTGGAGCGGCTAACTCTAACTGTGAGGGTTGCGGTGGCGCCAGGGCGCTTATATTCGGAGGTATTTTGGCTGTCGTGGGAGCCAAGGTCGCAAAGCGTTCTCCGATCGTCCAAGGGAAACTCGTCTACAAGCGGTGAAATTAGAAACGAGGACGGCCCGGAAATCCTCATGGGCATGCGGTAGACGACAGTTCTATTTCTACCGCCTCGTTACAGGTCATGTCACAGGTATTGTGCGGAAAAAATCTAATGAGGGTTTTGGACGACCTGCTACTTATGGGAATCCGCAGCGGCAGGTGGATGACTCGCAGGGCCGCTGGCTGCCGGCGCTGGTGAAGCGCCTTGCGGTCCTGCTGAATCCTGGCCGCTTGCCCCGAGAGCGCCAGCGCCGTCCGACTCGCCCACCTTGAATCGCGCGTAACGGCGCACGGCGATATTTTCGCCGAGCTTGGCGATCGCCTGATCGATCAGCTCCTTCACGGTCAGGCCTTCGTCGCGGATGAAGTGCTGCTCGTAGAGGCAATTCTCTTCGTAGAATTTCTCCATTTTACCGCTGACGATTTTTTCGAGCACCGCGTCGGGTTTTCCGGTCGCGCGCGCCTGCTCCTTGTAGATCTCGCGCTCACGATCGAGCACCTGCTGCGTCACTTCCTCGCGCCGCAGAAAGCGCGGATCGAGCGCCGCAACGTGCATCGCCACATCGTGGCACAACCTCTGGAAATCCTCGGTGCGCGCCACGAAATCGCTTTCGCAGTTCAACTCCAGCAGCACGCCGATTTTCCCGCCCGCGTGGATGTAGCTCGAGACAAGGCCCTCCGAAGTGGTTCGCTGCGCTTTCTTTTGCGCCGCTGATTGCCCCTTCTTGCGCAGAATCGTGCTCGCCTGCTCGAGATCGCCTTTCGCTTCGACGAGCGCTTCTCTGCACGCGGCAAATCCTGCACCTGTGCGCTCGCGTAGCTCTTTTACGAGTTGCGCCGGGATATTTGGTGTATTTTCCGGTGTCGCCATTTTCTGGTCCGTATCCTTCCGAATCAATTCCGAAATTGCATGTTGTTCTTGCGGTCTTGAAGCCTGCAGAACCGTTCCGCGCTATGCGGCGCCATCTTTCGCGATGTCCACCGCAGGAGATTCCTCGGCGGGCGCTTCTTCGGCAGCCGCTTCCGCCACAGGCTCACCTTCGACGAAATCGCCTTCCTGCTTTTCGTACTGCTCGTAGGCGCTCGTATCCACGTACTCGACGCCCTCTTCGCCGCCCTCGGCGCCTTCGGCCGCTTTCTGTTCGGCGATTTGCGTCTGCTCGTATTGCTGACGGCCGGCGAGAACCGCGTCCGCGATTTTCGATGTGAACAGGCGTATCGCGCGCAACGCGTCGTCGTTGCCGGGAATCACCCAGTCGACAAGATCCGGATCGCAATTCGTATCCACGATCGCGACCACCGGGACGCCCATGCGCCGCGCTTCTTTCACCGCGTTCACTTCCGCGTTCGGGTCGATCACGAACATCAAATCCGGCAGCATCGTCATATTCTCGACGCCTTCGAAATTCTGGTTCAGGTGCTTCAACTCGCGATCATGCCGCGCCGCTTCTTTTTTCGGCAGCGTGGTCACACGCCCATCCTCGACCATGGCTTTCAGCAACTTCATGCGCTTGATGGATTTCTGCAGCGTCGCCCAATTCGTCAGCGTGCCGCCCAGCCAGCGATGATTCACGAAAAACATTCCGCAGCGCTTGGCCTCTTCGGCAATCGCTTCCTGCGCCTGGCGTTTCGTCCCGAGAAACAGGATGGATTTGCCGCGCGCGGCGTGATCGCTCACTTGCCGCGACGCTTCGCGAAACATTTTCAGGGTTTTTTGCAGGTCAATGATGTGAATTCCATTGCGTTCGCCGAAAATGTATTCCTTCATTTTCGGATTCCAGCGGCGGGTCTGGTGGCCGAAATGCACTCCAGCCTCCAGCAATTCCTTCATCGTGATTTCAACCAATGTTCCTCCTCGTTGGATGGACGCTTCGATCCCGGCTCGCAATTTCGCGAACCGGAACAGCATCCTTTTTTGCCGGTACCTTGCCGGCCGTGAATTTAGGTCAATCGCTCGCGATTATTTACTGAACGCCCGATACAAACGCCCGATGCGAAACGCTGGACCTTGATTATGCCGAAGAATTCTTCGTCCAACCTCAACTCGAAATCCCAGCTCACGGACTGCAAAAAAATCCTGCAACTTGCCGCTTCCGTTTACCGCTTGCTGAACTGGAAGCGACGGCGAGCGCCCTTCTGCCCGTACTTCTTGCGCTCTTTCATGCGCGAATCGCGCGTGAGAAAACCATTTTTCCTGAGCCCTGGCCGCAGCTCCGCGTTGAACACAGACAGCGCGCGCGAAAGCCCCATGCGCACCGCGCCAGCCTGACCGCCCACGCCGCCGCCCTTCGCGGTCGCTTTCACATCGAGCTGCTGCAGAGTCTCGGTGAACTTCAACGGCTCGACCGCCGTCGTCAGCCACGCGACATTCTTGAAATATTCTTCCACGGCGCGGCCGTTCACCGTGAACTTGCCCGAGCCCATCTTGATATACACGCGCGCTACCGACTCGCGGCGCCGGCCCGTGCCGAAAAATTGCTTCCCTGCACCTTCATCCGAATTTGGCGACGTTCCCAAAAATTCCTCCGAAAATTCTGCTCTGGAAGTTTAGTTCACTTACGATTTCTTGTTCTCAAGCTTCTGCGGCGTTTGTCCCGCGTGACGCGCAAGCTGTTCCTCGCCGATATAAATGCGCAGCTTCTTTGCGCGACGCGCGCGCAATTTGTTCTTCGGCAACATGCCCAGCACCGCTTCGCGAATCACGAAGTCGGCGCGTTGAGGCATCAGCCGCTTGATCGGCACTTCTTTCAACCCGCCCGGATAGCCGCTGTGCGTGCGATAAATTTTCTGATCGATTTTATTGCCCGTCAGACGAATTTTATCGGCGTTCACCACCACCACGTGGTCGCCGCAATCGAGATGCGGCGTATAGCGCGGCTTGTCCTTGCCAATCAAAATGCTCGCCACGCGCGCCGCCAGCCGCCCCAGCGCCTGATTCGTCGCATCGATCACAAACCAATCTTTTCCGGCCGTCAGTTCCTCGACGTCCCGGCCCCTCGGAATATACGTGCGCATCTGTCCCTGTGTGCCCTCTCGGTTAAAAGACAATCGTTAACGATACGTTATACGCCCATTTTTGTCAACGCGCGGTGGTGACCTGAACTACAGAAGAGCCAACATTCTGCACTTTTTCATTGCCTGCAACCGCGCCGATTTGGCTAGATTCGCAATCCCAATTCATGGCACGCTTCCACGGGGTAATTGAATGAGAAGAGTACTGGAAATACTGAGCAAGCCTGCCGCATTGGCCAGCGGATGGACCAGCGCGGTCCTTTGCTTCAGCGCCGCCATCGGATATTGGCTGGCCGGAGAGCATCGCAGAGCCGTCTGCTGGGCCGTACTTGGTGGAGTCGAAGTCGCGGCGATTGTCCTCTAAACCTGTCACTGGCCGCAAGACCCCGCGCTCTCGCGATCGCGCGATGAGAATCATCCTCGCAACGCACGGGCAGGATCGGTCCGCGACGCGCGCCACGCCGGCAAGAAGCAAGCCGCCAATGAGGCAATCATCATCACCACAAACGCTGAACCGAACGCCAGCGGGTCGCGCGGACTCACTCTGTACAGCAGGTAGCCCATCAGCCGCGTCAAACCCAGCGCTACCGCAGCGCCAAGGACGACGCCGCCGCCCGTCAACGCTAGGCCGCGCAACATTACCAGCCGCATCAGATCCGACCCTCCCGCCCCCAGCACCATGCGCAAGCCCAGTTCGCGCGAACTCTGCGACACTGCATATGACATCACGCCGTACAGTCCGATGGCCGCGAGCAGCACCGCCAATCCGCCCAAGACGCCCACCAAAGTCACCGCCACCTGTTGCGGCGATGTCGAGCGAGCCAATTGTTCTTGCATAGTGATCATCTCGTAGGGCGCGAGATTCGCGTCCAAGGCGTGCACTTCGCGCGTCAGAGTGGCAGCCATCAGCCGCGGGCTCAAGGACGTTCGAATGTTCAATCCCGGTTGAATTGCGAAATTCTGGCGCAGCGGAACATAAAAAAACGGTTTCGGTAACTCACGGACGCTTTCGTACTTCGCATCCTTGGCGACGCCAATCACGCGCATCCATCTGCCTTTGACCTGAATACGTTTGCCGATGGGATCGCCGCCGCGCCAAAATTGCGCGGCCATCGTTTCATTCACCACGGCCACCAGAGCGGCCTTTTCGTCATCCGCGCGCGTGAATTCGCGGCCCGACACAATCGGGATGCCCATCGTCACGAAATACTCAGGGCCTACTTCGTTGTACTCCACGGTGGGCTGTTCCCCCGGCGGAGGCTGATAACCGTCAACGGCCATCGGCGTGGAAGAATAAGGTTTATAGCCCAGTGGCGTCGTCCGCGCGTATGCGGCCGACTCGACACCCGGCAGCGACCTGACGCGATCAATCAGTTCGTCTTGAAAATTCCTCGAGCGGCCCGCGTCATATCCAGCGGAAATTAGATCTACGGCAGTATTCAGCACCTCTTTTGTAGAAAATCCCGGGCTGGCCGTTCTGATTTTCTGCAGACTCTGCAGCAGCAGCACCGTTCCGACCAACAAGACGAAACTCAGCGACACTTGGACGAGAACCAGGCCTGAGCGGACCCACGTTTTTCCGTGACCTCCAACCACGCCCGCCGTTTCGGCGTTCAGCGCTCCGGCAAGATTGATGCTGCGAGCCTGGATAGCAGGAACCAGACCCAGCAGCAGCGTCGCGATCAAGCAAACGGCGGCGCTCAGTGCCAGCACGCGCCAATCAAGTTCGCCCGGCAAGTACATCGCCACGCCGCCGCGCGCGGGGAAAAGAAGAACGAGCGCGTGACGGCACCAATACGCAACAATGAAGCCGCCGGCCGCGCCGAACGCCGCGAGTATCAGGCCTTCGGTGAGAAGTTGCCTCAATAGCCGGCCGCGCCCGCATCCCAGCGCGAATCGAACCGTCATTTCATGCCGTCGCGCGAAGGACCTGACCAGCAGCAGATTGGCGATATTCGCGCATGCAATCAGCAGCACAAAGGCAACCACCGCAAGCATGATTCCCAGCGTTGGCAGCAGCGTATTTGCGTTGTTGAACGGCGTCTGCCACAACGGCCACAGCTTGATGCCGCGGCCGCGATTCGTCGCCGGATAGTCGGCTTCCAACCGTTTCGCGACGGCCGAGATCTCTTCCTGCGCCTGTTCGCGAGTCACGCCCGGTTTCAGTCGCACGTAACTTTCGATCCAACGCGCGTCGCGATCCTCCAGCTTGTAACCACCCGCTTCAAAAATTTCCTCCATGGACACCGGGACCCAAAACTTCATGGCCCAGCCCACGAACGTCCCGTAAAACCCCTCTGGCGCGACGCCGACAATCGTATGCATCACGCCGTTGAGCCGCTGCGTTTTCCCGATGATTTGCGGATCGCCGTTGAACCGGTCTTTCCACAACTGGTAACTGATCACCGTCACGGGATGAGCGTTCCGCCCGGAGTCCTCGCCCGGCTCGAATCCGCGCCCAAGAATCGGGCGAACGCCGAGAGCGTCGAGGTAATTCGCCGATACGATGCTGCCGGTCACGACTTCGGCCCGGTCGCCGATGCCGAGCGTAATTCCCATTATTTTGCTGACAAAAAACGTGTCCATTAATTTGCAGTTCTTCTGAAGATCGAGGAAGTCGGGCCATGACAGAGGCGTGGGACTGTTGTCGCCCAGCGACGTTCCCGTGATGGCGAGCAGCCGCTCCTGATGCGATACCAGCGGATACGGACGGAACAGGACTCCTTCGACCCAACTGAAAACCGCGGCATTCGCGCCGATTCCCAACGTCAAGCAAAGAATCACCAGGATGGAAAAGCCCGGGCTGCGCCTCAGCATTCGGAAACCGAAACGGACATCGTGCAATGTGGTTTCGATCAGAGGCAGCCCTCTCCGGTCGCGGTAGACTTCCTTGGTCTGCTCAACGCCACCGAAACTGCGAAGCGCTTCGCGACGCGCCTCCTCGGGAGACATTCCCTTGCCCACGTTCTGTTCCACGGCCATTTCCACGTGCGAGCGCAGTTCCGCGTCAAGGTCTTCGTCGAGACGACGCCGTCGAAAAAGCGCGGCGACGCGGCGAATCAACACGCGGCAAAATTCGCGCATGATTTAAGTCGTCCTCAGTACTCGATTGATCATTGCGGACATGCGATCCCAGCTTTCCGCTTCCTCCGCGAACTGCTTGCGCCCCGCGCGCGTCAGAGAGTAATACTTGGCTCTGCGATTGTTTTCCGAGACGCCCCATTTGGACGCGATCCAGCCGCGTTGCTCCAGACGCAGCAGCGCCGGATAGAGCGTTCCCTGATTCAGTTGCAGCAGATCCTTGGACACTTGCTGAATGCGCAACGCGATTCCGAAGCCGTGCATCGGCCCCATCGAATCGAGCGTTTTCAGCACCAGCAAATCGAGCGTTCCTTGCAGGACTTCGGCTTTGGAAGTTGGCATGGACTCCTCTAGATGATCGAAAGGAGTCTACCACACATCTGTTGACCGTCAACAGGAGTTTGCGTTAGAGGCCAGTTCCCTGCCCCTGTTTTGTATTGCAAAAATGAAGAGACAGAAGACAAAAGGCAGTAACCCTTCGCAAGAACTGCTCCCTTCGTGCCTCGGGGCAAGCAGGGCGAGCGTGTGACAAGTGATGAGTGAAGGGCGCGTCTTCGGGACAAAGCGCCTGGTCCGCAGCGCACTATGGCAACTTACGGGAGGCTCCTGGCTACGCGGAAACCCATGATGGCGTTGCGATAGTCGGCGGGATTCCTTTCGCGCGTGGCCGGTCGCAGCAGCCACGCCGGAAACATCCACGAGCCGCCGCGATCAATTCGGAGGCAATTGCCCTGACTGTCTTTCGCTTGGACGTCGCTCGAGGGCGTCTCGTTAGCGCGCCCATCTGCGGGAGCCGGGGCGTAGCTGTTGTCGTAACAGTCCTCGGTCCACTGCCAAACGTTCCCTGCCATGTCGTAAAGGCCGACTGCGTTCGGCGGCTTCGCGCCCACCGGATGTGTCTGGCCATGGTCGCAAAAAAGACCGTTGACATTTTCGCAGCCGGAGTTGGCATTGAACCAGGCGTGGACAGGAGCGGCAGTGTCGTCATTGCCCCAGTAGAACTTAGTTGTCGTTCCGGCGCGTGCGGCATATTCCCACTCCGCTTCGCTGGGCAGCCGATAAGGCCCGTTTGCTGAGGCCGCGCCGCCGCGATGCGCCTTGCGGTTCAACCACGCGATATACGCACGCGCATCCTGCCAGCTCACGCACACGACTGGATCACGGTCAGTCTGCGCATAGCCGGGATTTTCCCAAGTTACCTTCGGATCCTTCTCCCATTTGAAGATGGCGCGGCCGCCGCCGCAACCATTACCGGCCGGGTATCCCGTCTCCCGAGCGAATGCCGCGTACTCGCCACGAGTGACGTCATACTTGCCCAGGGCGAATGATGGCAATGAGACATGATGTTGCGGAGCTTCATCAGAGACCGCGTACATACTGCCACCGTGACTCGCGGCCCAGGATTTCTCCTCGGCTGATGAGCCCATAGTGAAGCTTCCAGCCGGGATAACAACCATTTCAGGGCAATCCGGGCAGTCGCGAAACACGCCGCCGCCGGCGCGTGGTGCGGGCTGTGGCGCCTGCGCCAGCGTTTCGTTTGGCGCGGCGAAAAGCAGCCCTACTGTCAGTAAAGCGGCAAGCAGCTTCATTCAGGCCCTCCTAAGGAATTGCGTCGGCAATATTTTCAGTCGCCGAGAGCAGCTTAGGGTTTTCTTGCCTGGTTATACACTTCACGGATGGCGTTGATCACGGTCTCCGGCTCATCAAACTGGATATACTCCGAGCTGTTGTGGGTGAAGATTTGTTTAGAGTTCGAAGAGAGTGTGAGCCAGCGCGCCTGGGCCCGCGTAGTCTCCTGCTCATATTTGAGGTGCTTCGGCGTGTCCGGCGGCTTTCTCTCCAGGTGGCCGACACCGTGGTTGCCGCTGGTGAGTACGCGAATGGGCCGAGAGCCGAAAGAGCGACGGTGTTGTTGCAGATAGGTTTCGCCCGCCGCTGTTTGTTCCATCTCCGAAGCAGCAGCGTCATACATCGCGACTCTTGTTTCTGAGATCTCCAGCAGTTTGGCGCTCAATTCTGGAGACCATGCGACTTCCGGGAAACCCCGCGAAAAAAAATGCTGAGCGCACGTCTGCGGTGACTGGCCAGTACCTGATTGGGCCGGCAACGGTTTGTGTTCGGCAATCAAGTTTCGACAATCGCGCAAATCGGAGGGAATCTCGGCCTGCGCTCGATGTGAATCTTCTTGCATCGCCTTCGGTTCGAGGTCGTTGGGATCAGCGTCATCCAATACCAGCCCGGCAACCTCGCTCATGTACAGATCTGCAAAAATGCGCACGTTATCTCCGCCGAAGGCGCTTCCCACCAGAATATACGGGCCAGTTATGCCCGCATGGTGAAGCGCGGTGTGTAGCTCCTCGGCGATGCGCACGCTGGTACGCGGCATGGGACCCGGATCACTAAATCCATAGCCGGCACGATCATAGCTGCAGGCGCGCGTCCACTTTGCGACCTCTGGCTGCACCTTCGACCACACTGGCGCCCAGTCTCCCCATCCAGAATCGAAGACCACCGTGGGCGAGCCGCTCCCCATGCAGTAGAGATTCAGGCGAAATCCCCCCGCGTCAACGAGCTGGCCGGGCCGCGCGTAAACGGCGTCCGCGGAAGGACTGCCGCCGCTCGCTGCCTGCAGGCCGGAGGCAACAACGGTGGGGATAAACATAACCAAAACGAGCAAGGAGATGCGTGTCCGCTTCATCTTTTCACCTCTTTCTGCCAATCCTACTGCACTGTACGCCTATGCCTCACTTTCTGGATGTCCTCGTCGAACGCGGCGGCTTCCGCCTTCAATCTTTTGCGTTCGCCAGGCCCGACATTCGCGCCAAGCATTTCGCGTTCGATTCGCGCGCGCTCGCTTTCGAGATGTGCCAGCAATTCTCGGTCGTC
>DATGJE010000319.1:0-4300 GCA_035295305.1 Candidatus Acidiferrales bacterium
CTCGGGCCAGCAGGCAGGCTTGTTCAAAGACGTGAAGGAAAATCTCACTGGCGACGATGTGCGTGAAGGCCTGACGGCGGTGATCAGCGTGAAACTGCCGCAGCCGCAGTTCGAAGGCCAGACCAAGGGCAAGCTCAATAGCGACATCCAGGGCCAGGTGGTTCAGTTCGTCAACGAGAAACTGACGGAGTTCTTCGACAAGAACCCGGCGGTGATGAAAAAGATCCTGGGCAAGGCGATCGACGCCGCACGCGCGAGGGAAGCCGCCCGCAAAGCGCGTGACCTGACCCGCCGTAAAGGCGCGCTCGATTCCGGCGGCTTGCCAGGCAAACTCGCCGACTGCCAGGAGAAAGATCCGGCTCGTTGTGAGGTGTTCCTGGTGGAGGGCGAATCGGCCGGTGGAACGGCCAAGCAGGGCCGCGACCGCCGTTTCCAGGCGATCCTACCGCTGAAAGGCAAAATTCTCAACGTGGAGAAGGCGCGCTACGACAAGATGCTGGGCCACGAGGAAATCCGCGCCATCATCACCGCGCTCGGCGCGGGCATCGGCAAGGACGACTTCGACATTTCCAAGCTGCGCTACCACAAAATAATTCTGATGACCGATGCGGACGTCGACGGCAGCCACATCCGCACGCTTCTGCTCACGTTTTTCTTCCGACACATGACCGAACTGATCAAGCGCGAGCACATCTACATCGCGCAGCCGCCGCTGTACCGCGTGAAGCGCGGCAAGATGGACCGCTACATCCGCGACGAGGACGAGTTCAACCACGAGCTGATGTCCCGCGCCACGGAAGATCACGCCGTGAAGCCCAAGGAAGGCGGAGAAATTAAAGGCGCGGCGCTCACCAAATTTCTGCTGAACGTGCAGGGATATGCCTCGGCGGCGGAAAAGATGTCGCGTAAGCTGCGCGAACCGCAACTGGTAGACCTGCTGGCGGCGAGCGACTTTGAGAAAAAAACCGACTTCGAGGACAAGAAAGCGCTCGAAAAACTGGCCAAGGCCATCGACAAGGCCAAGCTGGGCATCGATCCCAAAGTTGTTTACGACGAAGAGCACAGCCTCTACGACCTACTGATTCCCGGCAACGCAGCGCATCCCGGCGATAAAAAAATCAACTGGGCGTTTGCCTCCACACCCGAGTACAAGCGCCTGCGCACCTCGGCGAAGCTGATCAGCGAATTCGACCACCCGCCGTTCACCGTGACGCGCAACGGCGACAAGATCGTGAAGGAAAAAGCGTCGGACGTTCTCTCCTACATCCTGGAAGACGCGAAAAAGGATTTCACTATCACCCGGTTCAAAGGCCTTGGCGAAATGAATCCCGAGCAACTCTGGGAAACCACCATGAACGCCGAAACGCGCACGCTGCTGAAAGTCCGCACCGACGACGCCGCGGCTGCCGAGGAAATTTTCTCCACGCTGATGGGCGAAAACGTGGAGAGCCGCCGGAAATTCATCGAGGAAAATGCGCTGGAAGTGGTGAATTTGGATATTTAGAAGCGGCGCCACTCTTTAGGTGCCGTTTTTGGTCGTTGTTTGTGCAGTGTTTGGGGGCAAGTTTTGTAGGGCACGGCTTAAGCCGTGCCGAAAGGGCCAACTAACGAGAGGGGCTTCAGCCCCTGGCGGTGCAAGCGTGGCTCAAATCGCGAGACGAGTCCGGCGGGCCGGCGTCTATTTCGTCACGACCGACACCTGGGAACGCAACGCGATTTTCATCAACACGATGCTGGCGAAGATCGTCGTCGAACAGATTGCTTCTTGCCGGGACAGGGGATTTTACGAACTTCATGCTTTCGTGCTGATGCCCGATCATTTGCATATGCTGATGACGCCGGGAGATGACACGACGATTGAGAAAGCCGTGCAAATGATCAAGGGCGGCTCGGCGCATCGAATCGGGACTGAAAAGCCGCAGCTGTTTCCAATCTGGCATCGTGGTTTCCACGACCGCTGGATCAGGGATGCGGAACAGTTTTTTAATGCGAAATCATATATAGAGATGAATCCTGTGAAGGCGAAACTGGTGGAAGCGGTCGGGCAATATGCGTGGTCTTCGGCGAACGGGAAGGTGACATTGGATCTTAGCCGCTACGAAAGCGCCAGCGGCTAAAGCCTCGTGAAGCCGTCGCGGAACGGCACGGCTGAAGCCGTGCCCTACAAGGCTTCTCATTCGATGACTCTGAGTCTGCCGCGGGCGCCGCAGGCCGAACCAGTTTTAGGAATTTCGTCAGGGGAAATGTTCTATCAATTGAGTTGGACAACGCTGCCTGGCCTGCGCGGATTGGCGTGCTCGGAGTTTCGGGCTACGCCGACGGCGGCGCCGGACTTTGAGCGTGGCGTGGCCGTGGAGTGCGCCAGCGAGGCCGAACGCGATTCGCTGCTTGCCGAACTGGAAGCGCGATTCGGGCCGCAACGTTTTTTGAATACGGCCGCGGCGTTTGATGGTGTGAAGGATTACGTCGCGCTGCGTGCGACCAGACGTGCCTAGCGATCTGACGGCGACGGATCGAAAAGAAATGCCCGTCTGAAGGCGGGCGCTACATTAGTTCACCAAGGACGGATCGATGGCCGACGAACCAAAACAGTCACAGATGATCCCGGTGGAAATTGAAGCCGAGATGAAGAAGTCGTACCTCGATTACGCCATGAGCGTGATCGTGGCGCGCGCCATTCCCGACGTGCGCGACGGCTTGAAGCCGGTGCAGCGGCGCATCCTGGTGGCCATGAACGACCTGGGCCTGGCGTCCAACCGCGGCTACCGCAAATGCGCGAAGATCTGCGGCGACACCTCCGGCAATTACCACCCGCACGGCGAGGCTGTGATTTATCCGACGCTGGTGCGCCTGGCGCAATCGTTCAACATGCGCTACCCGCTGATCGACGGGCAGGGAAATTACGGCTCGGTCGACGGCGACCCTCCGGCGGCCATGCGGTACACGGAAGCGCGCCTGGCAAAAATCAGCGAAGAAATTCTGGCCGACCTGGAAAAAGAAACCGTCGATTTCATTCCCAATTTCGATCAGACGCGCGAAGAGCCCGTCGTCCTGCCGTCCAAAATCCCGAATCTGCTGGTGAACGGGGCGAGCGGCATCGCCGTCGGCATGGCCACCAACATTCCCCCGCACAACCTGGGCGAAATCATTGACGCCACGGTGACGCTGATCGACAAGCCGGACGCCACGCTGCGGGAAATCATGAAGATGGTGCCCGGGCCGGATTTTCCGACTGGCGGATACATCTCCGGAGCTGAGGGAATTCTCAATGCCTACAAGACGGGCCGCGGCAGCTTCACCATGCGCGCCAAGGCCGCCATTGAGAGCGTCGGCAAGGACCGCGAGAACATCGTCATCACCGAAATCCCCTACCAGGTCAACAAATCGCGGCTCATCGAGCGCATCGCCGAACTGGTGCAGACTAAAAAAATCGAGGGCATCTCCGACGTTCGCGACGAATCGGACCGCGAAGGCATGCGCGTGGTCATCGAAATCAAACGCGGCGAAGAGCCCAAGCTGATTCTCAATCATCTCTACAAGCTCACGCAAATGCAGGAATCGTTCGGCATGATTTTGCTGGCGATCGTGAACGGGCAGCCGCGCGAGTTGGGCCTGATTCCGCTGCTGAAGCTGTTCATCGATCACCGCGTCGAAGTGGTGCGCCGGCGCACGCAATTCGAGCTGCGCAAGGCCGAATCGCGCGAGCACATCCTGCTGGGCTACCAGATTTCGCTCGATCATGTCGACAACGTCATCCGTATCATTCGCGGATCGAGCAGCCGCGCCAACGCCCGCGAGAATTTGCACGATTTCTTTGAAAACAAAGACGTCACCATCCAGAACGCCAACGGCCGAAATGAAACCGTCAAAGGCGTCAAGCTGGACCGCAAAAAGTACAACATCGTCGACGTCGGTTTCGGCGCCACGCAGCCCGGCGCCGGCAGCGGCCTGAGCTACGTGCAGATCGACGCGATTCTGGAATTGCAGTTGCACCGCCTGACGCGCCTCTCGGTCGACGAAATCCTGAAGGAGTTGGCGGAAATTCGCGCGCTGATCGCCGAGCTGCGGGAAATTCTGGCCAGCGAAAAGAAACTGAAGGCGGTAATCGTCAAGGAGCTGCGGGAAATCCAGAAGGACTATGCCGACGCGCGCCGCACGGAAATCGTGGAGAACGTCGAGGAGATCAAGCTCGAAGACCTGATCGCCGACGTGGACATGGCCATCACCGTCAGCCACGCGGGCTACATCAAGCGCACGCCCGTGGACGTCTACCGCCACCAGTCGCGCGGCGGCAAGGGCC
>DATGJE010000320.1:0-19751 GCA_035295305.1 Candidatus Acidiferrales bacterium
GACTTTTCCACTTCCTCGGTCAGCGCAGGAACAATCTCAAAGAGGTCGCCAACCACGCCGTAGTCGGCGATTTCAAATATAGGCGCGTTTTGATCTTTGTTGATCGCGACTATCGTCCGCGATCCCTTCATTCCCACAACGTGCTGGATCGCACCGCTGATTCCCAGCGCCAGGTATAACTTCGGCGAAACGGTTTGCCCGGAGCTCCCAATTTGCCGGTCCATCGGCAGCCAGCCTTCGTCGCAAATAGGACGTGACGCCGACAATTCGCCTCCCATTGCTTTCGCGAGTTTTTCCGCCAGCGGAATATTCTCCGGCGCTTTGATTCCGCGCCCCACCGAAACCAGAATCGGCGCCTGCGTCAAATCAACCGCCTGCTTGGCTTCCCGGAAAAGTTCGAGCGGTTTGGTGCGAATCTGTTCGGGTTTCAGTTCAACGTTCACAGGCTTCACCACCGCTTTGCCATCCGATTTCTTCGCGGCGAGGTCGGCGCGAAATGCTCCCGCCTGGAACGAAGCAAACCACGGCGCGCCGCCTTGAAACACAACATCGGCGGCCGTACGTCCCTGAAACATTTGCCGCACGAAAACTAGTTTGCCGCTTTCGTAACGATATCCCACGCAATCGCCAATCATTCCTTTCCCCATCGACGCCGCAAGTTTTGGCGCGAAGTCGCGTACCTGGTACGTGTGCGGAAATAAAACGAGATCAGGCTTGGCTTGCTCGATCACCTGCTTCAGCGCAATCGAATAACCATCAGGCGTGTATTTTTCGAGCAGCGCGTTCTCCACAAGAAGCACTTCATCGAACTGGTACCTCGCTAATTCATCAGCAAGCGCGCCAACTCCCTTGCCGATAACAACACCCGTAAGCGAGCCTTTCGCTTCCGAAGCGATTTGCTGCGCCGCAGCCAGAGTTTCAAAGCTGACCTTATTCCATTTTGCGTCGCGCTGTTCCGTTATGAGCAGAATCTTCATTTCGCAGTCCGCTTTACAGCACACGTGCTTCGTGCTTCAATTTTTCCACCAGCTTCGTCGCGATTTCTTTTGGCGTTCCCGTGATGAATTCTGTTTTCTTCGTTTTGTGCGGCACGTAAATGCGCTCCACCCGTTGCGTCAACTCCGCCGCCACGCCCAGCGATTCGCGCGTGACCGCGGCAATTTCTTTTTTCTTCGCCGCCATGATGCCTTTCAGCGTCGCGTAGCGCGGTTTATTGATGCCCGATTGGATTGTTAAAACGGCCGGCAGCGGCAGCTCGACCCATTGAAACCATCCTGCTTCGAGTTCGCGTTTCAGGCGCAAATGATCGCCCTGCGCTTCGATCGACATGATGATCGTCGCATGCGGCAACCCAAGCAATTCCGCCAGCAGCACCCCAGTCTGTCCGAAACCATGGTCGTCGCTCTGCAAGCCCGTGAGAATCAAATCGAATTTTTCTTTTTTGATTGCCGCGGCCAGCGAACGCGCCGACGCCAGCGGGTCCAGCGCGTGGAATTTATCATCGGTCACGTGAATGCCGCGATCCGCGCCCTTGGCCAAAGCTTCTTTGATCGTCTGCTTCACGCGCTCCGGTCCCATGGAAATGGCGACGACTTCCCCGCCGTGTTTCTCCTTCAACCGCAGCGCTTCTTCCAGGGCGAACGTGTCCGGCTCATTCGTCTCGAAGCTTATGTCCGTCTCGCGAATCCAGGTTCCGCTCGCGTCAATGGCAAGCGGCGCATCCTTTGCGGGAACTTGCTTCACGCAGACAACAATGTTCAACGAAGCCTCCGAAGATTCGTTCAGCGGCCTTCCCAAAGCTTGAAAACCAGCGACGCGTTCGTGCCACCGAAGCCGAATGAATTCGACAGCACGTAGCGAATATTCGCTTTACGCGCTTGGTTCGGCACGTAATCGAGATCGCACGCCGGGTCCGGATTTTCGTAATTGATCGTCGGCGGCAAAATCTGGTCGCGCAGCGCAAGCACGCTGATGCCTGCTTCCAGGCCGCCCGCTCCGCCGAGCACGTGTCCCGTCATCGATTTTGTCGAACTGACAGGAATTTTCTTAGCTTGGTCGCCAAACGTGCGCTTGATCGCCACCGTCTCGATCGCGTCGCCAATCTGCGTGGATGTGCCGTGCGCGTTCACGTAACCGATTTCCGTTGGCGCGATTTCCGCATCCTTCAAGGAAGCGAGCATCACACGATACGCTCCATCGCCATTTTCCGCCGGCTGCGTCATGTGAAAAGCGTCCGCCGTCATTCCGTAGCCCACGATTTCCGCCAGAATATTGGCACCGCGCCGCTGCGCAAATTCCAGCGATTCAAGGATCAGCACACCAGAACCTTCGCCGATTACGAAGCCGTCGCGCTGTGCGTCAAACGGCCGGCTGGCCCGCGCCGGTTCATCATTGCGTGTAGACAACGCTTTCATTGCCGCGAATCCGCCGACGCCCATCGGCGTTATCGCCGCTTCCGAACCGCCTGCGATCATCACTTCCGCATCGCATCGTTGAATAATCTTGAAGGCGTCGCCGATGGCGTGTGCCGACGCTGAACACGCGGTCGCCGTCGCCGAATTCGGTCCCTTAGCACCGTAGCGAATCGAAATTTGTCCCGAGGCCAGATTGATAATCGCGGAAGGAATGAAAAACGGAGAAATCTTGCCCGGACCGCCTTGAATCAATTTGCTGTGCTCGCGCTCGATCACGTCGAATCCGCCGATGCCCGACGAAATATAAACGCCAGTGGCGTTGGCAATCTCTGGAGTGATTTCAAGCGCCGCCATCTTCATCGCGAAGTCCGTGGCGCCGATGGCCAGATGAATGAACCGGGCCATCTTCTTCACTTCTTTTTTTTCAATCCACTGGAACGGGTCGAAGCCTTTGACTTCGCCTGCAAAGGTGCAGTCGAAACCGGTGGCGTCAAATTGAGTGATGGGAGCGATGCCGCTCTGCCCCGCGAGCAGATTTTTCCAGACTTCTTCCGTCCCAATCCCGCAGGCGCAGACCAGTCCGACTCCTGTGACGACAACCCGGCGATTCAATGCGGAGTTTTCTCCTCGTGGAACTCTGAGGCCCGGCGAGTTATTTTTTGTCCTTGGCGTGCTTGTCGATGTACGCGATGGCGTCTTTCACCGTGGCAATCTTTTCCGCGTCCTCATCGGGTATTTCGATGCCGAACGCTTCTTCGAAGGCCATCACGAGTTCGACGATGTCGAGCGAATCGGCGCCCAGATCGTCCACAAACGAAGCCGTAGGCGTCACTTCGCCTTCATCCACACCGAGCTGTTCGACGATAATCTGTTTCACGCGTTCTTCGACGCTGGCCATTCTGTTTCTTCCTCCGCTTTCGGCGTTCGTTTATTCGTTTATTCGAATATGAACCTGCCGGGCGGCTTCCCCCGGCATTTCAGTCCCGTTCATTCTATGCGGCCCGCCAAATCAGGTCAACCACAGAGCCGCTTAATGTACGCATTCGCACAGGTATTGTCTAGCGGGAAGCGATTCACGCCGCGGTCAGCAGGATCGGCCCGCCATCGGTGATCACAAGCGTGTGCTCGTAATGGGCCGAAAGCCCTCCATCCGCGGTCTTCACCGTCCATCCATCCCCGCTGTCGACTGGTTTCCCAGAACCCGCCGCGATGATGGGCTCGACCGTAATCACCAAGCCGTCGGTCAGCCGTTGCGTCACGCTCGGATCTTTAAAATTCGGCACGCTCGGAGGTTCGTGAATCGTGTGGCCGATGCCGTGCCCACCCAGCTCGCGAATCACGCGAAAACCGCTGCGCCGCACTTCCTGCTCTACCACGCGCCCAATTTCATTCACGGGACGGGTTGCGTGCGCCACTTTCATCGCCTCCCCGAACGCACGCTCCGCGCACGCGACCAGCCTCCGCGCTTCGTCGGAAACTGGCTCGACCGGCACAGTAAGCGCTGCGTCCGCCATGTAACCGTTTTTCTCGAATGTCACATCTAGCTTCACCAAATCGCCAGCTCGGATTTTTCGTGAAGCCGACGGAATCCCGTGCACCGCTTCGTCATTCAAGCTGATCAGCACGTCGCCCGGAAAACCGTAAACCATCCTTGGCGCCGATTGCGCCCCATTTTCCCGCATCACCTTGCCGCCGATATTGGCAAGCTCCGCCGTGGTCACGCCCGCGCGCACGCGGTCAGCCATCGCCTGCAGCGCTAGCCGAACGATGCGCCCCACTTCTTTCAATGCCAAAAGATCCTTGTAGCTTTTGATTGACACTTACTCGCCTTACCCGCGCTCTCTTGTGCCCCAACGCATTTCAAACCCCAGCCTAACCCATCCGCATCCCGCCGTTCACGTCAAGAACGTGCCCCGTGATGTATCCCGCTTCCTCGCTCGCCAAAAAAACAATCGCGGCGGCAACATCATTTTCCGTTCCGAACCGTCCCAAGGGAATGCGCGCCTTCAATTCGTCCTTCACTTTGTCTGGCAGCGGCGCGGTCATCGCCGTCGCAATGAATCCCGGCGCCACCGCATTCACCGTGATATTGCGGGAAGCCATTTCCGTGGCAATGGCGCGCGTCAAACCGATCAGTCCAGCTTTCGCCGCCACGTAATTCGATTGTCCCGCGTTGCCCGTCTCCGCCACGACGGAAGTAATGTTGATGATGCGTCCCCAACGTTGCTTCATCATCGTCGAAAGCGCCTGCTGAGTGCACAGATGAGCGGCGGTCAAGTTCGTGCGCAAAACCGCCTCCCAATCCTCGAGTTTCATGCGCAGTGCAAGCCCGTCGCGTGTGATGGCAGCATTGTTGACCAAAATATCGAGCCGCCCGAATTTCGCCAGCGCCTGCTGGAACCCGGCCTTGATCTGCTCGGGCTCCGCGACATCCATTTTCACTGCCAATGCTTCGCCGCCGGCGGACTCGATCTCCTTCACCACTTCCGCGAGTTTCTCTTCACTGCGTGCCGCCGCCGCAACGCGCGCTCCCGCCGCCGCCAAAGCTATCGCCGTCCCGCGTCCAATCCCTTGCGACGCGCCCGTCACAATCGCAACTTTTCCTTGCAACGAAAACATTGCGTCACCCATTTTGGTTTAATAAATCGTTCGGATGATTGCTTGCACGGCGGGAATCACGCTTCCGAAATCTCCGCGCGCGCCTTGGCAATCTTTTCCAGCGTCGCTTGCAAACTCGCCGAATCCTCAACATTAAAGCTCCGCACCGAACGGTCGATCTGCCGCAGCAGTCCGCTCAACACACGTCCCGGCCCCACTTCCACGAATATGCGCACGTCCTGCGCAATCATTTCGTGTATCGATTCTTCCCAGCGCACGGCCGAGCATACCTGACGAATCAGTGCCTCGCGCGCTTCTTCCCCCGTCGTGATCGCTTCCGCGTCCACGTTCGTGATCAGCGGAAAGCGCAGCGCCCCGAACTGTGTCGCGCGCAGATCGCGTTCTAAACGCGTTTCCGCCGGCTTCATCAACTCGCAATGGAACGGTGCGGATACCGGCAGCATCACCGCGCGCTTCGCTCCATTCTGCGAAGCAATCTCCACCGCGCGCTTCACCGCCGCGGCGTTGCCGGAAATCACCGTCTGCTCCGAGGAATTCAGGTTTGCTGGCGCAACAATCTGCGCGTCCGCCGCTTTTTTGCAGATCTTCGCAACCTCCGCGGGCGCAAGTCCCAGAATCGCCGCCATCGCACCTTCGCCAGCCGCGACGGCTTCCTGCATGTAACGTCCCCGCTCTCGCACCAGCTTCACCGCCGCGCTGAAATCTAGACTGCCCGCCGCGACTAGTCCCGAGTACTCTCCCAGGCTGTGCCCCGCCACAAAATCCGGCGTTACACCATTTTCTTCCAGCACCCGAAAAGCCGCGATGGAAACGGTCAGGATGGCGGGCTGCGTGTTTTCCGTGAGTTTCAGTTCTTCTTCGCTTCCCTCAAAACAAATATGCGAAAGAGAAAACCCCAGCGCCGCATCCGCCACCTCAAAGACCTTGCGGGCAGCCGGAAATTTCTCCGCGAGTTCGCGGCCCATGCCCGGATATTGGGATGCCTGTCCCGGAAAAAGAAATGCGATTTTACTCATGTCGTCCGTTTTGCGATGCGTCCCGGCAGACAACGTCTAAAGCCGGTTCTATCTCTCTTTGGATGGAATGTCCAGCCAGCCCGATTTGCGGTGGTGGGTCAGTTTGAATTTTCTTGATCGTGACACAAAAAGTCAAAATTCAAACTGACCCATTACCCGATTTGCCGGTTCAGGCGCGAACCCCGGCCCCCACTGCGGAAAGCTCCTGTTCGATCTTTTCGTTCACTTTCGCGCGGCACAGTTCGTTCGCCACGCGAATCGCGTTCTTGATGGCGTTCGAATTCGACCGCCCGTGCCCAATCACCGTGATTCCCCGCACGCCCAACAGTGGCACGCCTCCATACTCCGAGTAATCAATCTTCTTGCGGAACTCATCGAATGCGTGCCGCGATAGCACATAACCCACCTTCGCGCTCACGCTGCTTTTCAGCGCTTTCTTCAACATTCCCCCGACATGCTCCACCAACCCTTCGCTAATCTTCAGCACAATGTTGCCGATAAAGCCATCGCAGACGATCACGTCCACGTTGCCCTTGAAAAAATCCTTGCCCTCCACGTTTCCTGTGAAATTCAAGCCCGTCTGCTTCAGTCTGTTCGATGCTTCGCGCGTCAGCTCGTTGCCCTTCATTTCCTCTTCGCCAATCGACAAAATCGCTACCCGCGGCCGGCGCGTGCCGAAAATCGTGCGGTAGTAAATTTCTCCCATGATGGCGAACTGCTCCAGTTGCTCGGGTTTCGAATCCACATTCGCGCCCACATCCAGTAACACCGCCGGATTGCCCTTGGCCGTCGGAAAAGCGGCTGCCAGTGCCGGACGATCCACCGAAGGCAACTGGCCCAGCACAAAGCGCGCAATCGCCATCACCGCTCCGGTATTCCCCGCGCTGACCAGCGCATCAGCCGTTCCATCCCTGACCATTTTCGCGCCCACATGCACGGAACTGTCGCGTTTCTTGCGAAACGCATGCGATGGAGAATCCTCCATCGTGATCACTTCCGTGGCATTGACGATCTCGATGGAAAGCCCGCGATGGGAGTGCCGGTTCAGCTCGGCGCGTACTTTGGACTCGATTCCGACCAGCACGATACGCACGCCATATTGACGTGCGGCAAGCACTGCGCCTTCGACTTCGGCGCGAGGAGCGTGGTCGCCCCCCATGGCGTCCAGCGCAATCGTAATCATCGGATCACTGCTCAACACTAGCAGGAAATATAGCAGGAACTGTCGCGTTTAAATCAGGCCGAGGTATCCACTACCGCGCGGCCCTTGTAATATCCGCAATGCGGGCATGCGCGATGGGGCAACTTGGGTTCGTGGCAATGCGGACACTTTGAAATCGTCGGAGCTGTCAGATGGTCGTGCGCGCGCCGCGTGCTGCTGCGTCTTTTCGAGTGACGTCGTTTCGGATTCGGCATTCCTGCTCCTATTGGCGGAGACGCGCAGCGTCCCGCCTCAAAAATTCTTCCTAAGGCTTATTTTATTGCTTTTTCGACCAGTCTTGCTTTAGGCGTGCGAGCGGCGCCAGGCGCGGGTCGGCGGCATGGGTTTCGCAGCGGCACTCTTCCTGGTTCAAGTTCACTCCGCAGTGCGGGCAAAGCCCACGGCAATCGCTGCGGCAAATCACCTTCATCGGAAGCGACAAATTCACCTGCTCGGCCAGCACATCGGCCAGAAACAGTCCGTCGCCCTCAAAGAACGCGATCTCCGTATCATCCAGATTCAAACGGAATTCCTCTTCCCGGCTCACCGAGTTCATGGGACGGTAAAACAAATCGAAATTCTTGCTCACTTCCTCCACCACAATCTCTAGGCATCGCGCG
The DNA here is from genome assembly GCA_035295305.1 of Candidatus Acidiferrales bacterium. Classification (GTDB taxonomy): domain Bacteria; phylum Acidobacteriota; class Terriglobia; order Acidiferrales; family UBA7541; genus DAHUXN01. The sequence goes on from DATGJE010000320.1 coordinate 7,871, forward strand.
CAGACCATTTCCAGCCGCGTGTGAAACGTCCCGTAAATCCGGATTTGATCGTCCACCAATTCTGCCGTCGCGCGCACGTCCAGCGGTTCCACCTGGTGGAATTCGCCTGAATGGAAATCGAGTGTGCCCGGAGCGTAATTCTTCCGGATGCGGATTTTCCTTGTGGCGAGTTCGTGTACGTCGAGAAACATCTAAAATTCCCAGGGAAAGAGTGAAAAGCCATTATAAGGTGCGGTCGCGCAATGTCAAGGAAGCTGCCCAAAAACTGCGCTTATGACGCGAATCGGATACTGTGCGGAATTTTCCGCATCAAACGTGAACGGCAGCGATAAAACCAAGCTGCAACGAAAACTACTGGCCCGACTCGCGCACGAGAACGATGTCAGATTGCGTGTTCTCGCGAAGAATTCCCAGCATTTTGCCGTCAGGCGACCAGTAAAAGTGCACATGAAAAATCCCGGACTGGAAGTTCGTGATCTGGCGGCCCGGTGAGCCATCGAGTGGTTGAACCCACAAATTCGACAACCCATTCTCCGTAATCGGGTACGCCAGCGCCTTTCCATCTGGAGTGAACCGGACGTATCCGGAAATGCGCGGGTCGGGCTTCAGGGTACGGCGCGGCGGATCCGGAAAGGCACTCAGTCCAGCAATTTCGATTACGGCCTGGCTTGCCCCGCTCTGGAACAAGAAAGGCAATTGCTTGCCGTCAGGCGAAATTCCGGCCATTGGGGCGGCTACGAATCCGTTTGGAATGGCGGTTCCCGGCACTACCTCCGGCTTTCCTCCGTCCGCCGAGACGCGCAGGATGCGGCCGCCTGAGCCGTCAGTAAAATAGACCCATCCCCCGTCTGCCGAGCAAACTGGCAAAAGGTCAGCGCCTCCGTTAGTGAGTTGCACTGGGTTCGAGCCATCCGCATTAACTCGCCAGATGTCGATCCCGCTCGTCCCCCCATGAAAAGCCCACTCGAGTGCCAGATAATGCTCTCCGCAACGGCTGACCGAACGTATGAATCCCGCAGAATCGCTTTCCAAAGTTGTGCGGTTCGTCCCGTCCGCATCCATTCGCATCAGATTTGGACCGTCAGCGACGAAGAGCTGATTGTCCGCGGCCCAATTGAATGCATAGACATCGGGGACTTGCGGGACAGAGGAGATCGCAGCGCTCGGTTCGCCAGTCGCCGACAGAAGACTAAGCGTGCGAGTGGTCTTCACCTGGACCGTGGCCATTATCCGACCGTTCGATGAGAGCGTCAGAGTCGCGTAGCTGTTTGTATCTCGCGTGATGTTACGGAAGACTCCATCGGGATACGAAATGTATCCGATCTGCCCTTGCGCATAATTCGGACGGGTGTGGCAATCGGCAACGATCCCCCGACCATTCGGCAACCAATGCATTTCGTATATCCGTTTGTCAGGAAACGCGGCTAGCACCCTGGCCCTTCCGCTCGTTACGTCGAACAATCCGATTCCGCCCGACGTGCCCGGCGAGGGGTTCAAGTTATAAGCGATTTTCCCGCCATCCGGTGACCATGACAGCCAGTGTGGAGGAATGATGGAGTGTGGTTCGACATGGAGCACTTTTTCGTCACTTCCGTCAACGTTCGCGCTAAGCAACCGCACTTGGCCCGCGACCGGATCGTTGGCACGGAAATACGCGACGCGTTTCCCGTCCGGCGAAAACGCAATGTCGCTGTCCACGTCGCCGGCCACTTGCCGCGGTGTGCCGCCCAGGACCGGCGCACGAAAGAAATTGAACACGGTCGTGCTCTTGTCACCGGCTTCCCGGAAGTAAATGTAATTGCCGTCAGGCGAAAATGCCAGACTGCGATAAATCGCGGGCGAGGGCGGGATGATCTGCGTGTCGCTGTTCGTTGGGACGTTCCGTAACCACAGGCTGGCCTTACCGCTTTCATCTTGCACGCTGAGGACGTAGTTGCCGTCGGGCGAAATCGCGGCAACCTCGGACTGACCTGTGTTGGTCAACTGCGTCACGGCGAAATTCTGGAATGGAGCCGGCCCGCTGCGGTGCAGAAACGCATAAATCCCGTAACCCGCTGCTGCAAGCAGAACGAGCACAACTACTACTGTGGCGGCGAGTCCGAATTTGTGCTCGCGCGCAACCGCCGCAACTGATGAACTGCCCGACACATGCGCGCTCGCGCTGACGGCCGTACGGGCGCTGCTTGCTCCCATGCTCGCAACCGCAGCCGCCATCGTTCCCGTGCGGCTCGAATCCGTGTCGCGCTTTAGCCGCTTCAAATCCGCGCGGAGCTCTGCCGCCGATTGGCAGCGCACTTCGCGGTCTTTTTCGAGGGCCTTCTCGATGATTTCTTCGAGCCTGGGGGGAATCTCGGGATTGAGCCTCAGTGGAGGCACGGGCGCGCGATTCAAAATCGCATCGTGAAGAATTGCGGTCGTATTTCCGTTGAACGGCATCTTTCCAGTCGCCATCTCATAGAGCACGGCGCCGAATGAAAACAAATCCGTGCGCGCATCCAGCTCTTGGCCGCGCGCCTGTTCCGGAGACATGTAGGCCACCGTGCCCACGGCCACGCCGGGACTGGTTAGATGCTCGTGAAGTTGGTCAGCCGTGGCTTGCGTTACGCTCTGCATCGATCCGGGATGGTCTTTCACCATTTGAGCCAGTCCGAAGTCGAGAATCTTCGCGTGCCCGCGCGACGTGATAAAGATGTTCGCGGGTTTGATATCGCGATGAACAATTCCGCGCGAATGTGCTGCATCAAGTGCGCCGGCAATCTCGATGCCCCATTCCAGCAACAGGTCAAGCGGCAGAGGCTTTCCCTCGATGCGATGTTTCAGCGTCGTGCCTTCGAGGAATTGCATGGCGAGGAACGCCTGCCCATCGTCCTCGCCGATTTCGTAAATCGTGCAAATGTTCGGGTGGTCGAGCGCCGACGCCGCGCGCGCCTCGCGGCGAAGACGCTCAAGTGCTTGCGGGTCCCGCGCCGTTTCCGCCGGAAGGAATTTGAGCGCGACGTGGCGTCCGAGGTTCAAATCTTCGGCTTCATACACCACGCCCATTCCGCCTCCACCGAGCTTTGCCAGGACGCGGTAGTGGGAGACGGCGCGCCCGATCAGCGGATCTGGTTCTGCCATGCGCTTGCTCTTAGCGTGAATTTTGCTTTCTAGCTGCGCGGCATCTTAGGCTGGCCAGCAATCCAAGTCAACGCGCCGCGTGCCGCCGAATGGAAGCATTTGCACGGTATTAAGATGTATTCTTCCCCCATGTCCGATGGCGACAGGGAGATTTTGCGCGCGCGCGTTGGGCTTTGCCTCGACTGTTGCCATTCATGTCGACTCAAATCCGATCGCGGCTCCGAGTTTTATTTGTGCGAGCTTTCAAAAACCGACCCTCACTTTCCGAAATATCCCCGTCTCCCCGTAATTTCCTGCTCAGGATATGCGCCGGAAGATGCTCAGCAGGCCCGATGAAGCCCTTTGTTTAACGGGCGGCGCGCGGCTTCTGCATGCCGAATTCCTTTTCGTGCTGTTGCAGCAGGTAATTGTCCGTCATCCCCGCGATGTAATCGCATACAACGCGATGCAGCGGTTCTCGCCGCGCCTCATCCGCGTACGCGTGCGGCATGCGCTCCGGATGCTCCATGTACAGCACAAAAAGCTCGTCGAGCGCCGCCACGCTGCGGTCGCGATCCTCGATGATTGCGGGATTCTCGTACAGTCGCGTGCGCAGAAATTCCTTAAGCGCGGCATTCTGTTCCATCACCGCCGATGAAAACGTGGCCAGCCGCTTCGGATTCCGGCGAATATCTTCCACGCTTGTGGCTCCCGCGCGAACAACAGCCTTGCGTGTCTGTTCAATTAAGTCCGTCGAAAATTTATCCAGAACGCTTTTCAGCGCCTCATTGAATTTCAACTTCCGGCGTCCGCCTCGATAACGCGCGTCTACGTCTTTGTAAGCCTCGCCAAAAACAAGAACTGTTGCTACCAGGTCGTCCAAATCCACAATTCGCGCTTCGAATCCGTCGTCCAAATCCGCCGTGTTATACGCAATCTCGTCAACCAAATCAATCAGCTGCGCTTCGAGCGGCGGCCGCTGGTCCAGCAGATATTCCGCCAGCTCGGGATATTCCGAAACCGAGTAGTCACGGGAATGCTTGATGATTCCTTCGCGCACCTCAAACGTCAGATTCAAGCCAGGGAAATCCAGATACCGCTGCTCGAATTTCTCCACAATATGCAAGGCGTGCAGGTTGTGATTGAAGCGGTCGCCGTGCTCGCGCATCCGCGCGTCCAGCTGGCGCTCACCTGCATGGCCAAATGGCGGATGCCCAATATCATGGACCAGCGCCAGCGCCTCCACGAGATCGCTATTGAGTTGCAGTGCGCCCGCCACCGTGCGCGCGATCTGCGCCACTTCGAGCGTGTGCGTCAGCCGGTTGCGGAAATGGTCCGAGAAGCGCGTGGTAAAAACTTGCGTTTTCGCTTCGAGCCGCCGGAAAGCCCGCGAATGCACCACGCGGTCGCGATCCCGCGCATAGTCGTTGCGGTACGGGTGCTGCGTCTCCGGATATCGCCGCCCGCGCGAGCGCCGCACGTCCATCGCGTACGCAGCAAGATTTGCAGCGGCGTTCATCCCGCCATTGTAGCTGGTCTCGCCACGCCCCACTAGTCAGCCACAAGCCCTTCCTCGCCTGTTCCTAACCTGTTGCGCTTGGCCAATTCAATTTCAATGCTAGAATCCCGCCCCAGCGCTTTGCCTCCTATGGCATTCGACGAATGACACTCGCGCTAATCTGGCCGCAGCCGCTCGACCCCTTGCACTCGATGGTGCTCTCTGCGCTTGTCGCCGTCGTTCCTCTCGTCATTGTCCTCGTGCTGATGGGCGGCTTGCGCAAGAGCGGCCTGCTTTCCACCGCGTGCGGTTTGCTTTCTGCTGGAGCGCTCGCCGTTCTTGTCTGGCGCATGCCCTTCGTGCTCGCGCTGTGGAGCACGTTCTACGGCATCATCTACGCGCTCTGGTCGATCATGTGGATCGTCTTCGCGGCCCTATGGCTTTACAACCTCGCCGTCGGGACTGGCAAATTCGATCAGCTCCGTCGCTGGATGACGCAGCGCGCCTCGGGCGATCCTTGCATTCAAGCCATCCTGGTCGCTTTCTGTTTCGGAGCGCTTCTCGAAGGCACCGCCGGCTTCGGCACGCCCGTCGCGATGACGGCGTTTCTCCTCGTCGGCATGGGTTTCAAGCCGCGCCGGGCCATCGTCGTTTCGCTGATCGCCGACACCGCGCCCGTGGCCTTCGGCGCATTGGGCATTCCTATCGTTGCACTCGCCGGCGTCACCGGCCTCAATCTGATGAAGCTCTCGTCCATGGTCGGCAGGCAGCTTCCGTTCATTTCCTTCATCTTGCCGGCTTACCTGGTATTGGTGGTCGCGGGACGCAAGGGATTGAAACGAACCTGGCCCGCGATCTTCGTCGCAGGATTTAGCTTCGCCTTTGCGCAATTCCTCGTCTCGAATTTCTGGGGACCCTGGGCCGCGGACATCATCGCCGCACTCGCCTCCATCGCCGCTCTCGTCGCGCTTCTGCATCTCTGGAAACCAGTGGGAGAAAAATCTTCTGCCATCGCTTCCGCGGCTGCGGACTCCATTCCCCTCACCGCGCGCGAAGCTTCCACCGCCTGGCTTCCCTGGATTTTGCTCTCCGCCGTCATGGTCCTGTGGTCTTACCTCAAACTCTTCGCCCTCGGCCAAATCACCTTTGCGATTCCCCATCTTCACAACGCTGTTCTCATCACTCTGTATCAGAAGCCTTATGCCGCGCGTTACGCATTCCAACCGCTCGCCACCGGCACCGCCGTTTTCGTAGCCACGATCCTCACGGCGATTTGCCTTGGCGCGCGCACCAAAGTTTTTGCGCAAGCCGGCGTTAAGACGCTCCGCCGGTTGCGCGTCCCCGGACTGACGGTCGTCATCATCGTCGCCCTGGCCTATCTCTATAATTATTCGGGAATGGCTTACACGCTCGGCGCGGCGCTGGCCCGCGCGGGAGGATTCTTTCCTCTGGTCAGCAGTTATCTCGGCTGGGTCGCTTGCTTTTTAAGCGGCAGCGACACTGCAAGCAATCTTCTCTTCGGCAATCTTCAAGTCGCCGCCGCTCATCAACTTCATCTGAATCCAGTGTTGCTCGCCGCGACGAATTCCTCTGGCGGCGTCACCGGCAAAATGATCTCGCCGCAAAATATCGCCGTCGGCGTCACCACCGTCGGCCTGATTGGCGAAGAGGGAAAAGTCCTTCGCTCCATGTTCTGGCACAGCATCGTTTTCGCCACCGTGGTCGGTCTTCTCGCCTTCGCTCAGGCCCACTGGCTGTCCTGGATGGTCCCCTAGCGCCGCACCGCGCTTTTACATCGCGGGCTTCGACAGTGCAGCCTTCGAAGGAATCTGCTTTTCCATCTCCCCGGCGATTTGCTTGGCCTTCTCGGTCATGTTCGCCGCGGTCTGCCCCGCTTCGAGCTTGAATTCAATGCCGACCGCGCCGATGGCCTTCCCGGACGCATCATGAAGCGGCAGTGAAATGTCGTATCCGTCTTTTTCCTTCTCGACGTACGGCTTCCCTGTTTTCATTGGCGCGCTGTCGTCCGCCTCGCATTTTTCTCCGATGTCTTTCCTGTCTGTTGATGCAATCGTTCGGCATCCGCGCGAAGATACCGTGACGATGCCAATCTCCGTCGCTTCGGGATGCTGCGCGTGCGTATCCTCTACCAGTTTCTGCGCCATGCTTTTTGCCGGGTGCCTCGCCGTCTGTGCCATCGTCACCACAGACGCAAAACAAACTCCCAACGCCACGATTCCCGCAGTTCGCACGACCCGCTCGAAATATATCCATCGATTCATCGTTGTCTCCTCCTTTGTTTGTATATCAGTGTGCTGGCTCGTCTCTCATGGTACGCGCGACAACCGCGCGCAGGCTTAAACCACAATTAATTTCCGTTTATCTTCGCCTCAAATCTTTTCGCCGCGGCGTGCTTTATGGTATGAAAACGAAAGCATGCGAATTGTCGGAGGACAACCATGAAAAAGCTGATGGCGATTCTTATGACCGCTCTCTTTGTACTGAGCCTGGCGGGCGCTGCCAGCGCAGCGGACCCGTTGAAACTCGTCGCGAAATATAAAATGCCCGCGGATGTCAAAGGCCGCTTCGATCATCTCGGTGTGGACCTTCGCGGGAACAGATTATTCCTCGCTGCCGAGACCGCTCACGAAGTCCTCGTCTTCAATCTGCGCACCGGCCAGTACATTCGCGCCATCACCGGCATCGGCATTCCGCATGCGATTTTTTGCCGTGAAGATCTGAACCGCATTTACATCACGGACGGCGGCGCTGGCGAATTGAAAATTTACGACGGGAAATCCTACCGTCTGCTGAAGAGCGTGAAACTCAAAGTCGACGCCGACTCTATCGGCTACGATTCCGCCACACACGATCTTTACATCGATGACGGCGGCGGCGATGCCCACGAAACTTTCTCCATGTTCAGCGTAGTGAACACAACCACTGGCGGCAAAGTCGCCGATACGCAAATTGACGGCGACACTCTCGAAGCCATGGCATTGGAGAAATCCAGTCCTCGCATTTACGTTAACAATCGCGCGAAGAACGAAATCTCCGTGATCGACCGCAATACGCACAAACTCATCGCGAGCTGGCCCGTGACCCTGGGTAAATTCAATGTCGCCATGGCCCTGGACGAAGCGTCTCATCGTCTCTTCATCGGTTGCCGCGGCGGCCAAATCGTCGTCTTCGACACCCGCACAGGAAAAGAACTTCAGGCGCTTCCCATTCCAAAAGGCATCGACGACCTGATTTTCGACTCCGCGCATAAACGCATTTACGCCGCGTGCGGCGCCGACAAAGGTGCTATCGCGATTTACGAGGAGACTGATCCGGACCATTACAAGTCCCTCGGTGAGGTCGCATCTGCCCCCGGCGGGAAAAATGAAGTCCTCGTTCCCCAACTCGGCCGCCTGTATGTCATCATTCCCCCGCAAGCGACGGCGGCAGGCGAGGTCTACGTCTACACCGTCGAATAAGCGAACGCTCGAGCCCATTGCGAAGAGCTCCGGTCTGCGCCCGGGGTCATTCTTCGCTCCTTCTGGCGCTTGCCGCGCCGCGGACGTAGACTATTAGCGCCCACCTGTACACAATCACGCAGAGGAGGAAACATGGCACGCAAAGCTACGGCAGTTTGGAACGGTTCGCTGAAGGAAGGCAAAGGCAACATCTCGACCGAGAGCGGCGTTCTCTCGAAATCGCCCTATTCGTTCAAAACGCGCTTCGAAAACGAGCGTGGCACCAACCCCGAGGAATTAATCGCCGCGGCGCATGCCGGCTGCTTCACCATGGCGCTCGCCGCGGAACTTGGCAAAGCCGGGATCACGCCGGAGAGCCTCGAAACCACAGCTTCCGTCACGCTGGAAAAGCAGGACGCCGGTTTCAGCATCACCAAAAGCCATCTCGATGTGACCGCGCGCATTCCCAACGGCGACAATGCCGCGTTCCAGAAAGCTGCGCAAGCGGCCGAGGCCGGCTGCCCTGTTTCCAAACTTCTTAAAGCTGAGATAACAATGACTGCAAAGCTCGAAGGCCAGCGCGCCACCGGCGCATAATCGCGGGACGTGTCGTGGGATTCGTCAGGCAACTGACGATCTTGGAACCATGCCACTTTTTCGTCTCAGGTAAGGAATTTGCGCTGCGCTAGGATTTTCCGGCGGTGAGAAGGGCGAGTTGCTGATCCGCTTGGTCAGCGGCGCCAGTGTTGGGATATTCAGACTTGATTTGGTTGAAAATCCGGGCGGCTTGCACAGGATCCGACTGCCGGTAGTGCTCAGCGAGCGCCAGCATCACCACGGGCTTCGGCGCCAGCACCGACGGATTCTTCAAGAGGTCGTTGTAAAGTTGCACGGCCTGAGCTCCATTTCCTGAATGGTCGTAAATCTGCGCGAGCTCGAAACGAGCCATCGCCGCGAAATCATGATTGGAACTATTTTGAATTTTTGATAACCACGTGATTGCCTGCGCGTTTTGGTTCAGCCGTTCGAGGCACAGCGCCGAATAGTAATCAGCGAGTTGGCCGGCTCGCGTTCGCGGATATTGATTCGCAACACCTTCGAACTTCTTCAGCGCGTCCTGATATTTTTTGGAATTATCCGAGTAGCTGATTTCATTCGGCTGCGGCGCCTGGCCCGGCGCGAGCGTCGGCGCCTGGAAAATCTGCATGGCATCATTGAATCCAGCCGAGGCCTTCACGGATTGCCGCTGCGAATAAAATTGCCAGCCAAAAACTCCGGCGGCGACAATCAGCGCGACAACGACAACGTAAACCAGCGCCGTCTTGTGCGACAGCACCGCTTCAGCGCTATGCGACAGCGCTTCCTGAACCTGGTCCGTCTTCAATTCCTGACGGGAAATATGCTTCGCCACTTTTCACATCTCCGGAAAATTCGGATTTCCTAATGCTAGCACAGAACGCAGAATCCCGTTCAAACGCATCAGGAATTTTGACCTGCGATGGGAACGATGCGCGAGCGTTACTTATTTCTCTGCGAGCTTTCCGGCGGCACCGTTGCCAGCCGCCGAAGGAAACTTCTTGCTCATCACCAATTCCGTGCCGCCGTCCGGCCCGCGCTGAATATCGAATTCATCCATGAACGCCCGCATCAGAAAAATTCCGCGGCCTGACGTTCGCAAAAGATTTTCTTCGGCAAGAGGATCGGGAACGTCGGTGAGACGGAAATTCTTGCCCTCATCCAAAACGTGCACTACGAGTTTGCGCTCTTCCAGTTCGAGCGTGAGTCCGATTTTGCGGCCACGCTCTTTGCGATTGCCATAGCTGTAGGCGTTGATGACCGCCTCGCGCACGGACATGCCGATTTTGTGGCAGTCCTCGTCGCCGAAGCCGGCTTCCGCAGCCACGCGCAAGGCAATGTCCTCGGCGAGATCAACGCTATCGAGAAGCGTTTCGAGCGTCACTTCAATGCGCTGGGCGTGCGTCGTCATTCACTTACCGAGTAAAAATAAAAGAGCGATATGCTCGCATGGGCGTAGCCGGTAAGTCAATCAAGCGCGCATCGGTATCATTCATCTTCCACATCACTGCTCATCGTAGCGCATGTGTGGCGCGGCGCGCTATGGGCGCAAGGTACTAAGCCCAGTAGGTGCGATCCAGAGTGCGGTATTGGATAGCTTCGCTTAACTGGCGAGGCTGAATATCGGGGATGCCATCGAGGTCGGCAATCGTGCGCGCGACTTTTAGAATGCGGTCGTGCGCGCGCGCGGAAAGGCCGAGTTTCTGAATCGCGGTTTCGAGCAATTTCTCGCCGTCGGCGGAGATGCCGCAGTGCTTGCGCAAAAGTTTTGGAGTTATTTGCGCGTTGGCGTAAATCTTCTTTTCCGCGGCATAGCGATCAAGTTGGAGGCGGCGCGCGTCCATCACGCGCTGACGCACGGAGGCAGACGGTTCCGCTTCCGTGGCGCCACGCAGTTCTTTGTACTTCACCGCGGGGACTTCGATGTGAATGTCGATGCGGTCGAGCAGCGGGCCGGAAATTTTCGAAACATAACGCTGAATTTGCATCGGCGTGCAGTGGCACTCGCGCGTGGGATCACCGAAAAATCCGCAGGGACACGGATTCATCGCGGCCGCGAGCATGAAGCGCGCGGGAAAATTTACGGAAAGCGCGGCGCGCGCGATGCAAACAACTCCGTCTTCGAGAGGCTGCCGCAAGACTTCGAGAACATTGCGTTGAAATTCCGGCAACTCGTCGAGAAAAAGCACGCCATTGTGGCCGAGAGAAACTTCGCCCGGCCGCGGAATCGCGCCGCCGCCGATGAGTCCGGCATCGCTGATGGTGTGGTGCGGCGAACGATAAGGGCGCGTAGCGACGAGACCGCGCGAATCGTCGAGCACACCCGCGACGCTGTGAATGCGCGTGGTCTCAATGGCTTCGTCGAGCGACATCGGCGGCAAAATCGTCGGGATGCGTTTGGCGAGCATCGTTTTGCCCGCGCCGGGCGGCCCGATGAAAAGGATGTTGTGACCTCCGGCGCACGCGACTTCGAGAGCGCGCTTCGCGGATTGCTGGCCGCGCACGTCGCGCAAATCCACGGAATACTGGCCCGCTTCCGAAAGCATTTGCCGGCTGTCGACGCTGACGGGCGCAAAAGATTCGGGCGAGTTAATAAGGTCGGCGGCTTTCGGCAACGACTTCACCGAGAAAACGCGAATGCCTTCGACAACGGCGGCTTCGCGAGCGTTTGCTTCCGGCACGACAACATTTTTGATGCCGCGTTCGCGCGCAGCCAGCGCTGCCGAAAGCGCGCCGCGCACTGAGCGCACGCTTCCATCGAGAGAGAGTTCGCCAAGAAAAACGTACTCGTCGAGAACTTTGCCGAAGAACGTTCCCTGGCAGCCGAGCAGCCCAAGCGCGACCGGAAGGTCGAAGGCGGAGCCTTCCTTGCGCATGTCGGCGGGCGCCAGATTTACGGTGACCGCGAGGTGCCCCGGAAAATCGAAACCGCAATTCTTCAGCGCGGCCTTGGTGCGTTCGCGGCTTTCCTTCACGGCGATGTCCGCGAGACCGACCACATTAAAATTGCCGGGCTGGCCGGGGCCGATGTCGACCTCGACTTCGACAAGGTAGGCGTCAATGCCATAAACGGCGGCGCTGAATGTCTTAAAGAGCATCGCGAGAGGGAGGGCCGACCTTTTTGCCAAGTGAAAGATAACCCAAAATGTACTTCCACGCCACAATAACAAGCGAGAGGCGTGCTGCGCACGCCTTCGGCCCGATGACGTCGATCCTTCGCTTGGGCTCTGGACAAGTCGGGCCCTACAAAGGC
>DATGJE010000321.1:0-9633 GCA_035295305.1 Candidatus Acidiferrales bacterium
AAAACAGGATTCATGGTTGAGCTGAAACATCGGGTCGTCTCAGGGCAAGCATTTGACGAGGATGCGCGTCTCGACGCCAGCGTCCGTCCCAAACGCTTCGATGATTTTGTGGGGCAGTCGCGCGTGAAGGAAAATTTGAAAATCGCCGTGGAAGCGGCGCGCAGCCGGGGCGACGCGCTCGACCACGTTTTACTTTACGGGCCTCCCGGGCTGGGCAAGACAACTCTCGCGCAAATTCTGGCGAACGAAATGGGCGCCAACATCAAAATCAGCTCCGGGCCGCTTCTCGAACGCAAAGGGGACCTGACGGCGGTGCTGACGGCGCTCGAAGCGCGCGAGCTTTTTTTTCTCGATGAAATTCACCGCTTGCAACCTGCGATGGAGGAGATCCTCTATCCCGCGATGGAGGATTACCGCATCGATCTGGTGATCGGACAGGGCGCCGGGGCGCGCATTCATCCCTATCAATTGCAGAAATTCACTCTGGTCGGCGCCACCACGCGCGCGGGACTCATCATGGCGCCGATGCGCTCACGCTTCGGCATCGTACACCGGTTGGATTTCTATACGGCTGAAGATTTACTCGAAATCGTGCGTCGCTCGGCGAAAATTCTTGGCATCGCGATGGATGATGCGGGCGCGGAAGAGATTTCGCGGCGCAGCCGGGGAACGCCGCGGGTCGCGAATCGGTTGTTGCGCCGCGTCCGCGATTTCGCGGAAGTTCGCGCGCAGGGAAAAATTACTCTTGCGGTGGCCAAAGAAGCGCTCGGAATGCTTGGCGTGGATGAGCACGGCCTCGATGAAGTGGATCGCAACCTTTTGCTTGCCATCATTCAGAAATATAGCGGCGGCCCGGTGGGGCTGAACACGCTGGCCGCGTCGCTTAGCGAAGAGGAAGACGCCATCGAAGAAATTTACGAGCCGTATTTGATGCAACTCGGGTTGCTCGACCGCACGCAGCGCGGCCGCGTCGCCACGGCGCTCGCCTACAAATATTTCGGCATGGATGAACCGCGCCGCCAGCCCCAGCTTTTCTGACATGCCTTCGCGTCAAAATTAACGCCCATGAAAACTGTCTACTTGTCGCTAGGGTCGAATGTGGGCGACCGCGAAGAGCATCTCGCGGCGGCCATTGCCGCTCTGGGGGTGCGCGGCATCCGTGTCACGCGCCAGTCGTCGATCTATTTGACTGAACCAGTGGACTTCGAAGCGCAGAATTGGTTTTTGAATTGCGTAGTCGAGGCGGAGACGGATTTAATGCCGCGCCAGCTTTTGCGCGCGATTCGCCAAATCGAAAATGAAATCGGCCGCCACCGTTTGGTGCGCAGCGGCCCACGCGTGATCGATCTCGACATTCTGCTCTGCGGATCGAGCGTCATCCGCACGGCGGAACTCGAAGTTCCTCATTCGCGCATGGCTGAGCGGAGATTTGTTTTGGTGCCGCTGGTGGAAATCGCGCCCACGGCCCGCCATCCCGTCGAGAACAAGACCGTAGCGGAGCTGCTCGCGGCCTCTGCGGATCGCAGCGCGGTCCGCCTCTGGAGACCAGAGCGATGAGCGACGTTGAAGACAAAAGCAGACCCTGCCTGCGGCAGGCTGGCCTCACCGCCGTTCGCCAAAAGCGGGCGACCGGGTTCGGGATCGTGCCTCCCTTGCTTCATCAGGGCAAGTAGGGCAGGCGGGATGACAACGAAACATTAAAACGAAAAGCGAAAAACCCACCCTTCGCAAACTTCGCTCAGGATGGGGCACCCGCAAAATCGAAAGCCGAAAAGCGACAGCGGCGTCGAGTCTGCGTGTTCCATGAAGGACGGACGCGGGCAAAAAGCGGAAGAATGAAAAGCAAAATTCGAAACCCTACCTTCGCAACTTCGCTCCCTTCCTTCGTCCCTTCCTGCGTCAGGGCAGGCAGGGTAAACAAGATGGAGCACCCACAAAATCGAAAGGCGAAAAGCGAAGCAGGCTGCTAGAGCATCTCGCGTTTCCTTTCTTCTTCTTCGCGTTTCTTACGATCGGCCTCTTCCTGCTTTTCGTAATCGGCGATTTCCTCCTCGGTCATCGTGTAGTCCTCGCGCGAAGCGAACATCTTTCCGTCGCGGCGGTCACGGCCGGAGCGGTCTTTCTGCCGGCGTTCCTTGTTCGTCGACAGCACGCTGACGTCGCGAATTGGCCGCGCAATGGCGCCAGCTTCAAGGAGCAGGTCACTGAGCTTCTCGAGGAAATCGTTCAGGTTGAGCGGCTTCATGGCGTAGGCCAGACGTTCCTTGTCGAGAATGGGGCGCGCCCATCGCGCCGCCAGCAGCGGCACCAGAAAGAGCACACGCAGCCCGTTCTGAGCGCCATCCGGCTCAACCTCCACATGTGCGAGCTCTTTCAGCGTGGTGAAAAGCGGTCCGGTGATGTCAGCCAATGCGATATTGACAATCACCAGCGTCCAATGGCCGCGCGCAAGTTCGCGCATTGCTTCGCTGGCGAATGGCACCACGCGCACGCGCCAACCTTCGGAGTCAAAGACCTGTTGCAGGGCATGTTGGCTGCCCTCGTCGTCGTCGACAATCAGTATGCGAACTTCGCTCAACTCTCCTCCCGGACCAGTATAGGACCTCACCTGCTGCGCGAGAGGCCGGCGGCCACAGGTAGTTTCCAGGGAGAGGGCTGTCCTCTGGACCAGCCCTCACAGGCGAACAAAGAGCGAATAGATTTCGCTTGACAAGGCGAACGAAAGGCGAATATATTCGGAACAGACCTCAGCGAGGTGTTCGTTACCGATGGCTACTTTTCCCACGCTTCGAGCCGCTCCGGCGCCGCCAAAGCCCCGTTTGCGCCGCTCGACTGCGACCAGCCTCACCCTTTTCCCCGCCGCCCCCAACGGCATTGGTGAGGCTCACGGCGCTTCTTCGCCCCCTCCGGACGCCAACCGGAGTCTGAAGACCGTAGAGAATCTGGTCGGTATCGCACGCCTCGCCGCTTCCTCCTCGCTGGCGGAGGCCAAGCGAGGCACGGAATATTTCCTGCTGCCCGTCCGGTCGATTCTGAACCGCTGCAATTCGCCGCGCGTGCCTTTTGCCTGGACGGTGAACCCCTACCGCGGCTGCGAATTCGGCTGCCACTATTGTTATGCGCGCTATACGCACGAATATATGGAGCTCGACGGCGGCGATTTCGAACGAAAGATTTACGTCAAGGACAATGCCAGCGCCCTGGTGGCTCGCGACCTGGAAAACGAGAGGATCTGGGGCGAGCACATCGCTATCGGCACGGCGACGGATCCCTACCAGCCCGCCGAGGGCGAATTCAAGGCCACCCGCGCCATCCTGGAACAAATGGCGAAGCACGAGGGCTTGCAGCTTTCCATCACGACGAAGTCGAATCGAGTTGTTCGCGACATTGAACTGCTAAGGAAAATCTCGGAGCGTTCCGCGTTGAGCGTCAATCTCTCCGTCACCACTGTCTCGGCGCGCCTCGCTCGTCTGCTGGAACCTCGCGCGCCGCGTCCGGACCTGAGGCTCGACGCTGTGCGCCGTTTGCGCGATGCGGGTATTTCCGCCGGCGTATTGGCGATGCCGATTGTGCCGGGAATCACCGACGGCGATGACGCTCTCGACGCTCTTGCAAAAGCCGCGCGAGATGCGGGCGCGCAATGGTTCGCAGGACGGGTGCTGTTTCTGATGCCTTCGGCGCTGAAGCAGTTCATTCCATTCGTCGAAGCGAAGTTCCCGAAACTGGCGAAGCAGTATCGCGAGTGGTATGTCAAGCACGGCAACGCGCCGGAGAGCTATCGCAGAGAAATCTCAGAACGCGTGGAGCGATTGCGAAAGAAGTATGGCTTCGATGTGCGGCCGGATCGCTCGGGAGATAATTCCTGGCATTCGCCGCAAATGGCGCTGGCGCTCGGCACGCAAACGCCGCCATGCACGACTCCGCCCCGGATGTTTGCGGCTTCTGCTTTGGTGGCTTCAGCGGTTCAGCTCAAGGCAGGATAATTCGCGGGGCTGCAGATTCCGTCTTAGCGGACTGCGGGAACTGCGCGCGCAGAAAATCAAGGAAGGCGCGCGAGCGCGAGCGGCCATTCGTCTGTCGAGTGCCAATGCGCAACAGAAAAACGAGCAGGCGAAAAATCTCCGAGTCTTTCAACTTGCTGAAGCCCGTCTGCTGCGCCTCCTGCTTCTTGAATTCCTGCAGGAATTGCGCGAGTTGGGCGTAAAGCGCGCGCGGTAACGGCGCCTCGGGCGGACGTTCGAAGTAAATCCCCGATTCGAGCGTGTGGTAAGTTTCCGCCAGCGCCCTGACGGCCGTTAGAATTTCCGGATCGCGGGTGGCCTTGTTTTCCTGCGCGAAATTTAAGATCGTCAGACCGAGTCCGGAGAGCGCTTCGCCATTGCGGCGAATAATGTCGACGGGAAATTGCACATCCGGAAACGGAAAATCTTCCGCGCCCAGCGGCTCGCGATGCGCGATTTCGTAGCGTCGCGCCGCGATCAGGTGCGGACAATCCGCCGGACAGTCGATGGTCACCTCGCGATACGTGCCGCAGCAGATGGCGCAGATGTTTTCGCCCTTCGCGGGGCAGAACCGTTTGGGCTTGCGTTTTTCACAGATCGGACAGCTCACAGCGTCTCCGTCAATCAGAATCGAATCATCGAGGGTAAAGGATTGGACTTGCCGGGGCAAGCCGCCGCGGCTGTGGATGCGCGCGAGGTTATTTCGTTAGCCGTAAGAATTGCTGGCAACGCGATGAGCAGGTTGCGATCAGGATGTCACGTCAGACGTGACGTTACGACGTCACGTCATGACGTCGCGCCGCGTTGACGCAGCAAAGCGGCAGCATCGGTTTGACCCTTTGCCTCGGCCATCGAGAGCGGCGTCTGGCCATCATCGGTCCGCGCACTCGAATCCGCGCCGTGGTCGAGAAGCAGCTTGGCGATTTCGAGCTTGCCGCCGGCGGCGGCTTCGTGAAGGGCGGAATATCCGGCTCCATATCGATGCGCCGCGTTTGCACCATGCGAGAGGAGCAAACGAACAATTTCCGCGTCACCGCGCGCCACGGCGCCCGTCAGCGCCGTGTAACCCGTGGGATTTTTTGCCACGGCATTTATGTCCGCACCGTTCGCGAGCAGCCACTGCGCTGCTTCTCGGTGACCAAAAAAAGCCGCCAAGGCGAGGGGCGTAAACCCATCAGCGGAATATGAATTGATTGCAGCGGGATTTTTCGCGGCCAGGGCGGCTACGTTCTCGAACTTCCCCGACGCGGCCGCCTCATGAATGTCCAACTGTGCGCCGCGCTCGAGCAGCAGGTCGCAAACGTCCATCTTGCCGTGATAGATCGCCGTCATCACCGCGGAGGCGCCCGATTCGGCGCGCGCATTCGCCAATCTCGGATCGATCACTAGCATCTGCTTTACGCGAGGAGCGTCTCCGGCCTTCACCGCGTCCAGAAACTTCTGCGCGCCAAGCATCGATTTTCTCCGTCGACAAATGAGGCTAATAAATTAAGAGGGACTAGACAGGCCTGCGCAGCGCTAGCGCCGCGCGCGATCGTTTCGGACCGCTTCTTCTACGAGGGCTTCGAGGTCGCGCCGGTTGAGCGTGACGCGATCGGGCTCAGCGGAGTCTGCCGTCACCGGACAGGTTGCGCTGGCGCCCGCCGCCGTTTCCAGGCCGTAACGCGCGCGCGCCGCCAGAAGTTTTTCCACGTCTCCGCGGGAGAGCAAAACCTGCTTATGCAGAAGCTCCGTTACCAGAGCGACGCGAGCGAAATGCTCGACCGTCTCCATGCGATAGAAAGCTGTCAGCAGATCAGGCCCGTACGTCACCACGCCATGATTCGCCATCAGAATCGCGTCATGCGACTGCACGTACGGCTCAATGGAGTCCGTCAGCTCAGGCGTTCCTGGAGTGCCATACTGCGCCAGCGGGACGCTGCCAAGCCCCATGACCGCTTCACTTAGCAAAGCTTTATTGAGCGCCAATCCTGCCGAAGCATATCCAGTAGCCGTGATGGGGTGGGCATGGCAGACGGCATTCACGTCCGGGCGTAGCCGATAAATCAGCAGGTGCATCGCCAATTCCGATGAAGGATTGCGGCGACCGGAGATCTTGTTCCCTGTGTTGTCGGTGATGACGAGTTCCTCGGGCGACATCATGCCTTTGGAAACGCCTGTCGGCGAGGTGAGGACGCGATTGGGACCGAGGCGAAGAGAAATATTTCCGTCCGTGGCGGCTACGAAGTTGCGGTCATGAAACCAGCGGCCGACCGCGCAAATGTCTCGGCGGTGTTCATCTTCGCTTTTTAACGCGCCATGCGAGATGGATTCGGAAAGCATGTTCGAGCCCTCGGTTGCCTCGCCGCCCCAGCGGAAACCCTTCTACGAGGCGAGGGCTATTCTATCTCGCGTGTCCAGCTTTAACGATGTTTTTGCGGATTAAGCGTAGATTCCCCGGTGTTTTAAGGCAATCGCTACGCGGTCAATCGCTAGCATGTAAGCGGCAATGCGGTTATTGACGCCGTGCTTTTCGGCGTAACGCACCACGTCGTCAAAGCTGCGATCCATCACGTCCTGCAGCCGTTCGTTCACTTCGCGCTCGCGCCAGAAAAGTCCCTGGCGGTCCTGCACCCATTCGAAATAGCTGACGGTGACGCCGCCAGCATTCCCAAGGATGTCGGGAATAATAAATACGCCCTTCTTGCCGAGGACATCATCGGCGGGCGCAGTGGTGGGTCCGTTCGCGCCCTCGCACAGGATTTTCGTCTGTACGCGGATGACATTTTGGCTGGTAATTTGATTCTCGATAGCCGCGGGAATCAGGATGTCGCACGGCTGAAACAGAATGTCCTGCGCGGAAACTTTCTGCCCGCCGGCCGGGAAATCCGGCAAAGCCTTATGCTGGGTGTAAACCCAGTCAATCACCTTCGGAACGTCGAAACCTTTTTCGTTGAACAAGCCGCCATGCACGTCGGCCAGCCCGGTGATTTTGTATCCGGCCTCATGCATCAGCCTCGCGCCCATTGAGCCGACGTTGCCGAATCCCTGAATGATCACGCGGCAGTCTTGTTTTTTCATGCCGAGCTTCGCAGTGGCCTTGTCGCAGACCATCATGACACCGCGACCGGTGGCTTCAGGACGTCCCAGCGAGCCGCCCAACTCGAGCGGCTTGCCGGTAACGACGGCCGTGACGGTGTGGCGCATGTGCATCGAATACGTGTCCATCACCCAAGCCATCACTTGTGCGTTCGTGTTCACGTCCGGAGCCGGGACGTCGCGCTCCGGGCCGATCCAGTCGGAAAGCTCCGCCGTGTAGCGGCGCGTCATGGCCTCCAGTTCGCGCTGCGACATTTTTTCGGGATCGCAGATGATGCCACCCTTTGCTCCACCGAATGGAATGTCCACCACCGCGCATTTCCACGTCATCCAGGATGCCAGCGCGCGCACTTCATCGATTGTGACCTGGGGCGAGTAGCGAATTCCACCCTTGCCCGGGCCGCGAACCAGCGAGTGCTGCACGCGGTAGCCCGTGAAGACTTCCAGTTTCCCGTTATCCATTTTCACGGGTATGTAAACGGTGATTTCCTTATTGGGGTACTGCAGATAGCGGTAAAGGTCCTGGGGCAAGCCGAGGTGCTTCGCTGCTTCCTCAAAACGCGCTTCCGCCGCCTCATATGGATTCAGTTCGTGTTCCAGTGACAATGCCATGGCGATGCTCTCCTCGACGGAATGAATTGGATGATTACACTGGCGGTTCCATGCAGCGAATCGGCCAGGACAGCGTCGGCCAGTATACGTAGCCGCGCCATCGCTACGCAAGGCAGCGACTGCCAGTCTGATGTGCATTTAGAAAACAGAGGTGCGTTTCGGAAATACTGCAGGATTTTTGAGAAGTACCCGTTACGACCGCGCGCCCTTGGCGAAATGCCGTAGCAGTAGCCGCGCGAGGCGCTTCTGATCGTGACGCACTACGCCGTCTTGTTGCAGCAGATCTCCCGTCACATATTTCAGCCCCATGCGGCGCAATTCATCGAGTGACGCATCAACAGGCTCGGCGCCTTGCCCGCGATAGCGCCGCAACAACGCAGGCGAGGACGCGGGCGCGCGGTTGACGACAACCCCGTCGAACAGACCCACGCGAGTGTGATCGTAAATCGCGCGAACATGATCGGCAACCGAATAACCATCTGTTTCGCCGGGCTGCGTCATCAGATTCGCAATGTATACGCACTCCGCGCGCGAACGCGCGATGGCATTCACAACACCGCGAACGAGCAAGCTGGGAATGATGCTCGTATACAACGAGCCCGGACCGAGGAGAATCAGGTCCGCTTCGCGAATCGCATCGAGCACCTCGGGCAATGGCCGCGCGCCAGAGGGAACTAATCGCACGCGATGAATGCGGCGCGTGGAACGAGAAATTTTCGTTTCTCCGGCGACCACACGGCCGTCTTCCAGTTCCGCCTCTAAGGTCACGTTGGCATTGGTCGACGGGAAAATCCTTCCGCGCGCGGCCAGCACTTTTCCGGAAAGCCTCACCGCTTCCGGGAAATCGCCCGTGACTTGCGTCAGCGCGGTCAAAAACAAATTTCCGAAGCTGTGTCCCGAAAGTCCGCGGCCGCGACCGCTCGCGGCGGGAAAACGGTATTGAAACAGGCGCCCGAGCAAAGCTTCATCGGGCGATAACGCCACCATGCAGTTGCGAATATCTCCCGGGGGCAAAATGGAATATTCGCGACGCAAGCGGCCGGAGCTGCCTCCGTCATCGGTGACAGTAACGACCGCGGCAATATTCGCAATCGGCCGGCGCTCGCCGTTCTGGCTCGGAGTCGCGATGTGCGCTTTCAATCCGCGCAGCAACATCGAAAGCCCCGTGCCTCCGCCAAGCGCGACAATGCGGATGCCTTTTGAACGGGAATGTGCGGACTTACTCACGGACGGGGGAACTAACCGCTTGTGCCTTCGCGCTCCGGGTAAAGCAGTTCGGTAAATCGCGGATCCTCTTGCAGAAAGGCAAAATCTTCGTCGTTGCGCGCGCGATAGCGATTTTCCGCGCGAAGCTGGATCGCCACTTTCAGGTTCTGCATCGACGATTCCGCTTCGCCCGTCAAGCAATCGAGCGCCGCCATGGCGTAAACAATGTGATCGGCCTTTGGCGCGGACTTGCGCGCGCGGTCAAGATGCACGCGCGCTTCGTCCCAACGCCCCAAATTCATCATCGCGATTCCCTGGTTGTAATGATCCTCGGCGGATTTTGCTGACGGCTCCGGAGCGCGCGAAACTCGCTGGTCGCAAATGCGCAGGTGGGTGCGCGCGCGATCGGCCAGTTCCTTATTGGGACCCTCCAGAACGCGTTCGAGCGCTTGTTTTGCCCGGCTGAATTTCTGCTGTTGGAATTGTTTCAAGCCTTCTTCGTAGGCTCTCAGTTGCTGTTGCGTGGCGTGGTCGTTGGGATCCTGAAAGATGCTGGCGTGCCTCTTATCTTGTAATTCTTTATTTTTCAGCGCTTTATGTCCATTGCGGCTGCTTGACCGCGTACCAGAGGATGACCGGCTGCTGCGCTGTTTCGTCTTGCCTGTCGAGCGCGCCATAATGGCCGTAGAATAGCAGCGACGCATTGCAACGTCAACTCGCCATATTTTGACCACTT
>DATGJE010000322.1:0-6292 GCA_035295305.1 Candidatus Acidiferrales bacterium
GCTCAATGAACCGATCGCGTATTACACGGCGGGAGGCTATTTGGAGGACGACTGGCGCTGGAGCAAGACGCTGAGCTTCACGGTGGCAATTCGCCTGGAGCACGACTCCAATCCGATCTGCAGGCATTTGTGTTTTTCGCAGCTGGTGGCTCCCTTCTATGGAGTTGCGGGCATAAGTTGCGCGACAAACGCGGACGGCTCGCAGACCTGTAGCGGGAGCAGGCAAGCGTTTTTGCTGACCGTGCCCTACAACCAAGCCATCAACACGAACCAGTTGCACGCACTGCCAGCGTTCGAGAACATTTTGTATGAGCCGAGGTTTGGTTTTGCGTGGCAGCCCTTCGGAACGGAGAGCAAGACCGTGGTGCGCGGGGGCGCGGGCATCTTCTACAACTTGTTCCCGGTTTCCATGGTGGATAATTTCGCGCAAAATCCGCCCAATGATGCGACGTTTGTGAGCAAGAACGATTTCATTATTCCCGCGGCGCAATCATCGGACGGCACGAGCATCTTCGGAGATTCCACGGCGACCAACACGGCGTTCCAGAACGGGTTCGTGACCGGGCAAACGCTGGGCCAGATTGAAGCAAACAGTTCAGCCGGGTCGGCGTTCACACCGCCGAATCTTTTCACTTCGGAGGCGCAAACGAAAGTGCCGCGGTATTACAAGTGGGACCTGGAGCTTCAGCACCAATTGGGTAACGCGACTTCCGTAAGTATCAGCTACGTGGGCAATCGCGGCAAACACGAGCCGGTCATCGACAATTCCGCGAACGCCTTTGGATCAGGGTTTGGGACTTTACCAGCGCAGGCTCCGGACCCGCGATTTACGGGCGTTACGATTCTGTATGCGGGCGGCAGCTCGAAGTACGATGGCGGCACCGTGACGTTGGTTCACCGCATCAATGGAGCGTGGGGCGCGGGGATTGTGCAGGCGAGCTATACGTACAGCCACGCTTCGGACGAAGTGTCGAATGGGGGGTTCTTTCCGTTCTCTTCGACCAGCCTGCTGAGCCCGCAGGATCCTTTCAATACACACGGGAATTACGGGCCGGCGGATTACGACGCGCGGCACTCGGTGACCGCGAATTACGTGTGGCAATTGCCGATCGGGCGGCTGGTGGGCACGCGTTTCTCGAACCGGCTTACGGATGGATGGGAGCTTTCCGGCACGGTGTTTGCGCGCAGCGGATTTCCGTACAGCGTGGTTGACGGAACGCTGAGCAGCAGTTTGGCGGCAAACAACAATTATTTCGCGCAAGTGATTCCGCAATTTCTGGGAGGTCCGCATACGTGTCAAGTGACCTCGGCGGGGCCGAGCTGTTTCGCGAGCGCTTCGGAGTTCAACGTGGGCGCGGAGCCTGGTTTTACGACAGGCCAGAGGAATATCTTCCGCGGGCCACGGTACATCAACGCGGACGCGTCACTGATGAAATTCACAAGAATTCCTGGGTGGGAGAGCGCGCGGCTGGGAATCGGGGTGCAAGCGTTCAATGTGTTCAACCATCCGAATTTTGGCTTGCCCGTGAACAACGCGGCGAGCCCGAACTTCGGGGAAATATTGTCGACGGTCGGTTCGCCGACAAGCATTTTGGGTTCGCAACTTGGCGCGAGCAGTTCGGCGCGGGTGCTGCAATTGAAGGCGCAATTTATTTTTTAAGAGACTTTAGCAGTATCGAGTAGCTCAGTTTCGGCGGCTCTGAGGGAATCAGAGCCGCCATTTTTTTGGCGCCCGTCCCGTAACAGATCGGTTCAACCATGCGTATGATAGGGTGAAATCATGGCACGGAAGACGACACTGGCGTTTTGGGAGGCGGTGCGCATCGCGCTGGGAAGTTTGTGGGCGCACAAAATGCGGAGCGTGCTGACGCTGCTGGGCGTGGTGATTGGCGTGACTTCGGTGATCGCGGTGGTGAGCATCATCAGCGGGTTGAATGGATATGTCGCGGAGAAGGTTTTTAATCTTGGCGCGGACGTTTTTGTGATTAACCGCGGGCCGTCGATCATTACCAACATCGAGGAATACAACGAAACGCAGAAGCGGCGCAAATTCACGATGGATGATTATGAGGCAATTCTGGGTGGATGCAGAACCTGCATCGATGTGGGCGCGGCGATGAGCCAGCAGACCGCACAAGTGAAATACGGGATGGACTACCTGACGAACGTCAACGTGCGTGGGTGGACGCCGTCGATGACGCGGATTTATGACACGGACCTCGTCTCGGGGAGGCACATCACGGAGATTGATTTGCAGCAAGCGTCGCCCGTTTGCACGGTGGGCATGGATATTGTGGAGAAGCTGCTGCCGGGCGTGGATCCGATGGGGAAGGAAGTTCGCGTTGATAATGAAAATTGTACGGTGATTGGCGTGGGGAAAAAGCAGGGTTCGGTGCTGGGGCAGTCGCGCGACGACTGGGTGATCATTCCGATTACGAATTATTTGAAGATGTACGGCACGCAGGACCAATCGGTACAAATTTGGGTGAAAGGCCAGTCGACAGCTCATCTGGAAAATACCATGGACGAAGTGAGGCAGATTCTGCGAGGGCGGCGGCATGTGGAGTACAGCCAAAAAGATGATTTCGTAATGGAGACGAATCAGTCGTTTTTGGCACTGTGGGGGAGCATCAGCGGCGCGTTTTTTGGAGTAGTGGTGGTGATTGCGTCGATTTCGCTGCTGGTGGGCGGGATTGTGATTATGAATATCATGCTGGTCTCGGTGACGGAGCGGACGCGCGAGATAGGATTGAGAAAGTCGATTGGAGCGCGGAGGACCGATATTTTGCTGCAGTTTCTAATTGAGTCTTCGACAATCGCGGCGATTGGAGGGTTGTGGGGAATTTTGTTCGGCATAATACTGGCGAAGCTCGTTTCGCTGATCACGTCGCTGCCGAGCGCGGTTGAGGGGTGGTCGATCATTGCGGGGCTGCTGGTGGCGACGAGCGTGGGCGTTTTCTTCGGAGTTTATCCAGCGTCGAAAGCGGCGCGGCTGGATCCGGTGGTGGCGTTGCGGTCGGAGTAAAACAGCGCGGCTCGCGCGCGGACTATACATACTGAGATGGCCAAAAAAAACGCCGGCGGAGATGCGTCCCGCCGGCGCTTTTTTCAGATGGCGTTGCTGAAATGCTAGAAGCGAAGAATCAGGCCCAGGTTCGCCTCGCCTTGATTGGCGTGGCCAGTTTGCTGCGCTAAAAAGCAGCCAAAGGGACCGCACTCCTGCACGTTTTGCGGTAACGTGCGCGTGGGCGCGTAGCGCAGGTCAAACCGCAGCCCGGCATACTTGCTGAAGTAGTATTTGAAGCCGCCGCCGATGTTATAGGTGAAGCGGTTGTGGAAGCCGAGGAAGACGTTATTCGGATTATCCGTATTCGTGAAGTTTGTGAAGCCCAATCCGCCGGCGATGAATGGCTTGAATTTAGCCTCGACGGGCTTGAATGAGTAGGCTGCTCCGAAAGTGAACGAATCCAGCTTGGTTGTGGTGATCGGAGGGCCGAGGGTGTCAGTCGTGAAATCGTGCTCGCGCAAGTCGGTCGGCTGGCGGACCCACATCACTTCCGCTTGAAAATTGTCCCAGATCGTGTAATCGAAAAGGGCGCCATAGTCGATGCTGCTCTTGATCGCCAGATAGTCGACGTTCGGGTTGCTCGAGTCGCTTACTGCGATTTTCCCGCCAAACCTGGTGCCCGCGAAAGGCGTCAACTCAATTTTCTGGATAACGGATTCCTGCGCCAATGCGCATGACGCGCCGCAGCTCAGAACAAAAACGAGTACCAATATTTTCCGCATGAGCATTCTGTTCTCCTCAGTTTGGGATTGACTCGCTCCCCAGGGAACGCGTTTTTCCCGGCTCTTCCAGAGCCCGGCACAACCAAATAAAAAGTCTACAGCACGTCCCGTGGGCGCGGAACTTGTGAACGTGACGAAGTGCTCAGAATTAGACGGTCTTTACCGCTTGAAAGTTGCCCCGTGGCCTGCGCCTTGTGAGGCCAGGCCCGGTGGGTCTGGCGCCGGAGCTCATTAGGACGGAAACTTTGATGGAATCTGTGCGTAACAATGAAGCAGGCGGAACAGGTTAGAATAGCGTTTGGCATAATGCTCACGAAGCGGCCAACTCGAAGCTCGGGCGAGATTCGCGAAGCGGTGGCGTTGGCGTTTGACGCGCTGCGGCGGAATCCGATGCGGTCATTTTTGACGATATTGGGAATCGTGATTGGCGTGAGCTCGATTATCGCGATCGGCTCAGTGATCAACGGGCTGAACTCCAACGTGATTGGCTCCATCGAAGACCTGGGCTCGAACATCATCATCGTGTACCGGTTTTCCTGGGCGACGCTGGGGCGCCTGCCCGGGAGCGTGCTGCAACGCAAAGAAATGAAGCCGGAATGGGCCGATGAAATGAACACGCTGCCACACGTCGAAGCGGCGGCTGCGTCATTGAGAATCTTCAACCCGCAATTTGGAGTGGGCAGTTCCAACGTGCAGCGCGGCAAACTTCGCGTCTCGAATGCGATTTTGCAGGGGAACCCTCCGGCGATTCAGCAGATTTTCAACATCGATCTGCAGGAAGGACGCTGGTTCAATCAAGTAGATGAGGACCACCATTCGCCCGTCTGCATTCTGGGGCACGACACGGCGGCATCTTTGTTTCCCAATCCAGGCGAAGACCCGATTGGGCAGGAAATTTTGGTCGAAGGGAAAGTGTTGACGGTGATCGGCGTGGCGAAGCATCGGCGGCAAGCTTTCGGCAACGGCGCGAATCCGGAAGACAACCAAGTGATCACGCCGCTTACGACGATGGAGAAGATGCATCCGGAGTTTCACGACTTCGTGCTGTTCGTCAAAGCGGATGACGCGAAATATGTTCCGCTCGTAGTGGATGAACTGGATGAATTCATGCGGCGCAAGAGGCGGCTGGCGATGGGAAAAGCTGACGACTTCGATATTTTCACGCCGGATTCGTTTATCGATTTGTGGAAGGAAATTTCCAGCGGAATTTTTCTGCTGATGTTCGGGGTGGGGTCGGTGGCGCTGCTGGTGGGAGGAATCGGCGTGATGAACATCATGCTGGTGAGCGTGACGGAGCGAACGCGTGAAATCGGGGTGCGCAAAGCGATTGGGGCGAAGCGCAAAAATATTTTGTGGCAATTCCTGTTTGAAGCGGTGGCGCTGACGGGAATCGGTGGGGCGATTGGAGTGGCGATTGGCGCTTCGCTGGGGCTGGCGGTGCGGCTGATCTTTCCGTCGCTGCCCGCGACGACTACGCTGCTGTGGGTGGTCCTGGGCATCGGGTCCGCAGCCATGGTGGGAATTGGATTCGGCATTTACCCGGCGTGGAAAGCGGCGCGGCTGGATCCGGTGGAAGCGCTGCGTTACGAATAGCGAATGGGGATCAAGAAAATTCAACCTGACCCGGCACTCGCTCGCGTGTTCATCGCGCGGCGGGAATTTGCGCGCCAGCGGCGAGGCGCCTGAGCGAATCTTCGAAGGGAGCGCGGGCGACGCCGCGTTCGGTGATGATGGCGGCGATGAAACGTGATGGAGTGACGTCGAATGCGGGATTCGCGACATTCACTTCGGGGGCGACGCGGACTCCGTAAACGTGCGTGACTTCGGCGGCGGGGCGCTGCTCGATGGGAATTTGCTCGCCGGACGCGATCGAAAGATCGAGCGTGGAAATAGGTGCGGCGACGAAAAACGGAACGTGATTTTCGCGCGCCAGCACCGCCATCGAGTATGTGCCGATTTTATTTGCTGTGTCGCCATTCGCGGCGATGCGATCCGCGCCGACGACAATGGCGCCAACGCCGCCGGTTTTCAGGAAATGTCCCACCATGTTGTCGGTGATCAGCGTTAGCGGAATATTATCCTGGTGCAATTCCCAGGCAGTGAGGCGCGCGCCTTGCAGATAGGGGCGCGTTTCCGGGACAAGAATTTCGAGCGTGTGGCCCGTCTCGACGGCGATGCGGATCACGCCGAGCGCGGTGCCGATGCCGCCGGTGGCAAGCGCGCCGGCGTTGCATTGCGTCATCACGCGGCCGTTGGCGGGCATCAGCTCCGCGCCGAAACGGCCGATGGCTTCGTCGGCGGCGCGGCGCTCGCGATGGAGTTGCTGGGCTTCTTCGATTAGCGAGTCCTTGATGGCGTCGAGATTATTTTGCGCAGCATTGCGCGCGAGCGATTCGAACTTGCGCGTGAATCTGTCGATGGCCCAGAAAAGGTCGACGGCGGTGGGGCGCGTGCGCGCAAGAGTTTCGCAAATGGATTTGAATTCGGCGCGCAAATCACCGAG
>DATGJE010000323.1:0-3882 GCA_035295305.1 Candidatus Acidiferrales bacterium
TGGTCATTGCCCGGAACTATATCGAGAACTTGCGCGAAGAAGTACGCAAAGGAATGCGTGAAAAAGCCGAGCAAGGCATCTATCCGAGCCGTCCGCCGTTAGGTTACTGCAACAACAAGCTCGAACACACGATTGAGATTGATCCGAAGAAAGCGCCTCTCGCAAAGCGGATGTTCGAGCTGTACGCCTCCGGCCAGCATTCCCTCGCCAGTGTGCGGACAATTCTCAAATCTGAATTCGGGCAGCTTCTCGCCAAAGGCTATCTGGAACGACTCTTAAAAAACCCTTTCTACAAAGGCCAATTCATCTGGGAAGACAAACTCTACAACGGGACGCAAACGCCACTCGTCAGCGCAGAACTCTTCGAGCAGGTGCAAGCCGTTTTTCGCGGCCACAACAAACCCAAATACCGCAGACATGAGTTTGCCTTTTCTGGCTTGCTGCACTGCGCTTACGATAACTGTGCAGTGACAGCGGAATTCAAAAAGAATCGGTACACCTACTACCGCTGCACCGGCTATCGCGGCAAATGCGATCTACCCTACTTCCGTGAAGAAGAATTGGGCGACCGGCTCGCCGTTACGTTACTTAACATCCACATCCCCGATGATGTTCTTTTGCAGCTCGAAAAGTCCTTGCTCACTGATAAAGGCCGCGAGGAAGTGATTAGGAAGGAGCAGGGCGAACGCTGGCAGCGAAGATTGACGGCAGTGCGCCATCGCATTGACCAAGCCTATCTCGACAAGCTGGACGGCAAAATCACCGAAGACTTCTGGAATCGCAAATCAGCGGAATGGATGAGTGAAGAACGGCAGGTTTTGTTTGCTTTGAAAGGTTTGGAGCAGCCAAAGCCCGAAAGAATGCTCGATGCAATGAGGACTTTAGAACTCGCGAATAAGGCGCATTTTCTGTACGTTAGGCAGGAACCAGCCGAAAAAGCGAAATTGCTCAAAATGGTGCTTTTGAACTGCGCTGTGGATGCCGCAAGTGTTTATCCCACATACAGAAAGCCCTTCGACTTGATCTTTCAACATGCCAAAAATGAGGAATGGCGCGCCCGGAGGGATTCGAACCCCCGACCCCTAGCTCCGGAGGCTAGTGCTCTATCCATCTGAGCTACGGGCGCGCAAAGAAGCGAGAAAAACTTGCCGGAGTCTCTCTTGATTCTACCGCGGAGGATACAAGCAGCCAAAGCAAAAGAAGTAGCAGAAACGCATCACTGGAAAGATACGCGCGTCATGCTGGGAATGTTGAACCGAGTTTCAGGGGAGGTTACTCTTAGCAACGACCAGTGCGTGATTACATGGTTCCGCTTATGATTCGCAGATCAATCGCGCGCCAGGTCGCGAATTTTCTTGGCGAGCTTTTCGATTTCTTCTGTCTTCTCAACAAACCCAACCGACAGCACATCCACCGTGTCGGTCTTCCCCGCCTCTTCCTTCAAGTCCTGTGCGAGCGAAAAAAGCTGGTCGACGTCTTTCTTGATTTCCTTTTGATTTGCCTTCAATTGCACTTTCGACGGAGGTTTTGGTGCCGGCGGAAGCGGAGACTGAGGTGGCACGTCTTGAAACGACTGCGTCGGGTCGTGGGGAGGCTTCGTCCGATCTTGCGCTCCCAGGATTGCGGCGCTGGTGAACACCGCGCCGGGAATCAACATCTTCAAGAAAAAGCGCCTTTGCCCTTCCATGACGCCGCCTCCTCTGGGCACGAAACCTCGAATGGCCCTGTGACGCAGGATGGTATAATTCCGCTCTTTCCCATTATATATGACTCCATATCTCCAACCCTGGCTCGATGTACTGAAGCAACGCGGTCCGCGCATCGTCGCCGTAATCGTGATTGCGTTTGTCCTGAACCGAATGTCCCGGGCATTTACTTCGCACATCATCGTCCGCGCAAAAACGCCGACTCGCGTTGCGGAAGCGCGCGAATATCAAACGCGTACGATGGCCGGCGTGCTCTACAGCGTTGTTTCGGCAGTCATCGTGCTTGGCGCCATTTTGATGATCCTGCCGGAATTTGGATTCGATGTGACGCCGGTGGCGGCAGTGGCTGGACTGGCGAGCCTGGCGCTGGGTTTTGGCGGACAATACCTGGTTCGGGACATTATCAACGGCTTCTTCATTATTTTTGAGGATCAGTACGGCGTCGGAGACATCATCAAGCTCAACAATGAATCGGGACGTGTGGAACACATCACGCTGCGGCGAACGGTGATTCGCAACCCTCAGGGCGCTGTGGTGACGATTCCAAACGGTCAGGTCGGACAAGTGTCCAATCTCAGCCGCGACTGGTCGCAGTATTTCCTCGACGTAACAATTCCCGGTGAAGCAGCCGTAGCGCAGGCTCTGGCCGTTCTGCAAAGATGCGCCTCCGAGATTCGCGAAGATCCCGCGTGGTCTCCGTTTCTTGTTGATGGACCGAACGTGCTGGGAGTCGAGTCGCTGGCGCTCACTGGCACTACGCTTCGCATGCAGTTTCGCAGCCAACCGACGCGCAATGACGATGTAGCTCGCGAGCTGCGCCGCCGTATTCTTGCGGAAATGAATCTTGCAGGTGTGCAACTGGTGGGCGCGCATCGCGTGACGCTTTTGAACTCTGAGCCGAATCCAATGCAATCTCCGCAGGCAAGCGGAAACACTCAAGGAGGATAGCCATGGGACAAGTTACACACGAGCAGGTGAATCTGATGTTGCATCTGTACGAAATGCGTCGCGAGCCGGTCATGCGTGAAGCGCGCGCTTGGTTCATCGCCAATTTTCACCCGCAAACTCCCGAGGATGTGTTGAAAATCTGTCCACCGGGCAGCAAGGAAAATAGCTATCTCCGCCAGGTTGCCAGCTACTGGGAAATGGTTGCGAATATCGTCAGCCGCGGCCTGATTGACGAAGAATTTTTCTTCGAGAACTCCGGCGAACAATGGGTGGTGTGGGAATGTATCCGCCCCATCGCGGCCGGCTGGCGCGCGCT
Organism: Candidatus Acidiferrales bacterium; assembly: GCA_035295305.1. Classification (GTDB taxonomy): domain Bacteria; phylum Acidobacteriota; class Terriglobia; order Acidiferrales; family UBA7541; genus DAHUXN01. The sequence continues at coordinate 2,971 of DATGJE010000323.1, forward strand.
GTTCAAGAATCCTCACGCGTGGTCGAAGCTCGAGGAGCATTGCACGCGCTACGAGGCGTGGCGCGAGAAACGCGCTCCCGGCTCCAATGCCGCCACGCGACAGATGCTTGCCGAGATGTCGGCGAAAAGGGCCCCGGCGAAACCAGCCTCTGCGTAGCTCGCCAAGAGGAGGAGAAAAGGGACGATAACAGAATCAGCAACAAGCTCTGCAATTTTGTGGCGATTGCGTCCTGGCGTTGGTAGCCTCTGATAAATCAGTAGGTCTTCGACGCACGAGAGGACGACAATGATTCGAAATCGCGCAGTTTTGTGGGCCTGTGTCGCCTTCGCTGTAACGACGTTAGCTATCCCGCCGGACATTGCATATGCCGCGGCCGCTGGGGCGCAACACGCGGGAAGCATATCGCTCATTCTTCCCAAAGTAGAATTAGTGCGCGACGCACAGACTACGCCCGTTCAGCCACCAACGCCCGTTTACTGGGGAGACGTGGTGAACACAGGACACATGGCGCGCGCTCGAATCAAGCTCGACGATGGCTCGGTGTTAAACGTCGGCTCGGACTCGTCGCTGACCGTGGTGAAACATGACGCCTCACAGCAGCAAACCCAGATCGACATCACATTCGGCGAAGTGCGCTCGAAAGTGGTTCATCTCGCTAAGCCTGGCGCGAGCTTTCAAGTTCGCACTCCAACGGGAGTCGCGGGCGTAGTCGGAACCGATTTCTACATGGCCTACACGAACTCCATCACGCACCTGGTGGTTTTCGAAGGCAACGTAAAATTCTGCAACCTCGCGGACCAGTGCGTCATGGTCGGCGCGGGAATGACGTCGTCAATCCGCGACAAGAATTCACCGCCAGACCCGCCGATCGTGGCACCCAATCAAGACGTACTCGAGGCTGGGAATAATAC
>DATGJE010000324.1:0-3489 GCA_035295305.1 Candidatus Acidiferrales bacterium
AACGCGAACGGCGCCGTGCACGACGACGCCGCGCGATTCGAGCAGTTCCTTAAGAGATTCGCCTGCCGTCTCGGCGGGCTGCGTCATGGCAAGTTCGAGATGAACGGCCTGTCCGCCGGCAGGCACGGTGCCGCGCAGCAGAATGAAATTGGGGCCGGGCTGTCGCACTACCGCGAGGTCGGGCTTCGCTCCGGGCGCGCCCGTGACAACCTCGCTATCGAATCCGCTGCGTGCCGCTGCCGGTTGCGCGGCTATCATTGCGGGATCGCCGGTGGGAGCGGCGGGGATCACGTCGACGCCGATGATGTTGTCGTTGTAATCGATCGCGGTGATAGGAGCGCCAAAAGAGAAAAAGGTGTCGCCTGTAAGCCAGCCAGCGGGATAAGGATCGTACGGATAGTAGCTGTCGTCCGCGACGATATCGCCGTCCACTTCTTTGAGGCCTTTGGCAACGACGGCGTCAGCAAGATCGGCCAGGGCTTTTTCAGGCACGCCGTCTCGGTCGGCCTTGGGATCGTACGGGAATTTGCGATTGGAAAGATCGGGATCGCCTCGCCCCACGAGAATCAGATCGCCGGCGAGGTGGCCATCCGCGGAGAGCGAGGCTTTGGATTCGAGCGTCGTGCGATAGCGATAATCCGGGCCCAGAGTGGAGAGCGCGAGGGACGTAACGAAAAGTTTCGCGTTCGAGGCTGGCGCGAAGAAGCGGTCGGCGTTGAGTTCGTAGATCGTTTTGCCCGTGTCGCGATCGGCGACGAGAATGCCCCAGAACGCTTTTTGTGCGTGCGCTTCGGATAAGGCGGCATCGACGCGCGAAGTAAACTCCGCAACGTCGCGCGCCTGCGCTGTATGCTTTGTTGGCTTGTCTTTCGGTGTGCGTGCGAATAGGACACCGCTGGCGAGAGCGAACAGCAAAGCCATACTGAGGGCGCAAAGCCGTCGCGGCGATGCTGGAACGATCGCAAAATGCGAAGACAAATTGTGGGATTTGTTCAAGCGACGATTATATGCCCATTGGAAGACGCCGTTTTCATGGTTTACGGCGATGTTTTTAGGGTGTCACGTAGTAGGGATGCCTAGGCACATGGTATCCCCCTGAGTCGGTGAGGTAGTAATCCAGAAAGACGGGCGGAAGCAAGCAGAGTTGAAGGGGCGAGCGCGGAGCGAGGCGCTCGATGATCTGCCAAGGGCTCTGATTTTCTTTGTGCGAGTTGGGGCGGACGAGATTGAAGTAGAGCTGATAGGTGTGGGCCTTGGCGAGGAAGTCGCCGCGGCTGGAGAAGTCTTCCAGGTCGAAGAATTCGTCTTCTTCTAGGCGATGGACGGTTTCCACATCGCTTTGATAGGTATGAGCGGCAGGCGGGATGCGCACATGCTGACTGTCGCCCAGAGCTTGGGGGAAATCGCCTTTGAACTCGCCGCCGTTATCGGTTTGCCAGACCAGATCGCGCAGCGACACGCCGTAGCGGTCCAGATGCTGTTGCACCCGTGAAGCGAAAACGGCGCTGGCCGCAGCACTGCGCCCCTCAGCAAAAGCCCAGAACAGCAGTCCGCTACGCACGTCGCGCGCCGTGTATTGAATGACGGGGAGTTTGAGACGTTGCGCTTGCGCCCAGTAGCGCGGGATGTCATCGAGATCCTTGGTATCGGCGCTGATCTGTTGAAAGACGGCCCAGCGCGCCTTGATATGCGCCAGGTCCTGTTTGCGCTGGTATTTACGGCGGCGCTTGCGGATTAGTCCGTGCTCGCGCCAGATGCGTTCGGCAGCACCGTGGCTGAGCTTGAGATCGAACTCGCGAATCAGGCGGCGAGCACCGAACGTGGGCAGGACTTTGCGGAGTTCAATCACCTGAGCTTCGCGATGCGCAGGCGTCTTGTGGGCCTGGTGATGACGAGCGCGCGACTGGTCGAGCAGTCCGGAAGGCCCCTGCCGTTCGAAGCGGCGCAGCCACTTGCGAACGGTGCGCACGGTCGTGGCAAACAGGCGCGCGCTCGGCTTAATACCGCGCTCTTTGGCGCTTTCGACCATACGTAGGCGATGGTTGTAAGTGTTCTGCTTCATCTCACGAATCAGATCGTAGTAGCGGGCTGCCATCATAGCCCGCGCATTCTAGTTGTGGCCGTGCCGAGGCAAAAACGGTTGTGGAAAAGACGCGCGGTGGACAACCAAACCCAGGTTTCCCACCGCGCTTGGAAATCCCGCTCACCCCGCGGGATTCCCACTTTCCCACAACCGCGGCGGCGATCATCTCCCCACCGAACCCAACAGCAAAACCATCTCCCTGATTCGCTTTTCACTCATGCACTTCAATCTTGCCAGGGGGATACCATGTGACCAGGCTCTTCCAAGGGTGTCACGTAGTTGCATGAGCCGAGGGGGCTACGTATTATTGAGTTTGGAATCTGGAATTTGGAATTTCCGCGGAATTTGGACGCCCTTTGTAGAGACTGAGGAGGAATGAATGAGAAAGTTGCTGTCGCTGCTGTCTGTTGCGGCCTTGATCGCAGTCGTATTCGCGACGCCTTCGGCGGCGCGCGCTGCCGATAAATCGAAGGACGAGCAGCGGCTGCAGGATTCGGGGCAGGTGATGAAGGAGATCGTCAATATTCCGGACGATATTCCGCAAAACCTGCTCGACAAGGCCGATTGCGTGATCGTGATTCCGTCGATGCTCAAGGGAGCTTTTGTTGTGGGCGCAAGCTATGGGCGCGGCGCGATGACTTGCCGCAGCGGCGACCACTTCGAGGGACCGTGGGGCGCGCCGACAATGATGGCGCTTGAGGGCGTCAGCTTTGGATTCCAAATCGGCGGACAGGCGACCGATTTTGTGCTGCTCGTGATGAATCCACGCGGGGCGAGCTCGATTCTTACAAGCAAAGTAAAATTGGGCGGCAATGCGTCGGCTTCGGCGGGGCCAGTGGGCCGCAACGCCGAGGCCGATACGGACGCGACGATGCGCGCCGAAGTGCTTACTTATTCGCGCTCCCGCGGGCTGTTTGCGGGAGTGTCACTCGAAGGCTCGACTCTGCGGCCTGACAACGACGCGAATGCGCGCGTGTACGGTTCGCGGGTGAGCGCAAGAGATATTGCTCTGCACGGAAAAGTGCCCGTCCCATCCTCGGCGAAACTCTTGATCGAAACGCTCAACCAGCACAGCCCTAAGAATCTCTCCAGCCACTAGCGACGCGGTTATCTGTGGGCGAAACGCCTGCTGTGTGATCCCTTGACGTGTGTTCAAATATGACCTACAGTCGTATTTGTCTTTAGGTCACAGAATGATGACACCGGCGGTTCAAAATACGAGACGAGGGGGATCATCGGCGCGCGGTGGGCGTCGCGAGAGGCGACGCACGGAAACGCGCGAGCGGATTTTCCGCGCTGCGCTCGACCTTTTCGCTGAGCGCGGCTTCATGGAAACCACCGTGGAGGACATCACCGAAGCGGCCGATGTGGGCAAGGGAACCTTCTTCAATTATTTCCCCACCAAA
>DATGJE010000325.1:0-7816 GCA_035295305.1 Candidatus Acidiferrales bacterium
GCCGAACGCAAACGAATTAAGACCGAACTAGCTCGTATGACGTTCGGGAAGTAGATGCCAAAGATTCAGTGGACCGATTTATCCGCTGCACTGCGCGACCACTTGTTTGAACGCCTTCGCGAGCGGAAAATTAGCGCCGACGATTTATACCAATTGAAATCGTGGCGCGAATCGGAGCCCGACGCGCCAGACGGCCCATGGTACAAGGATTTTGGCTCCTTCAAAATCTGTGGGGACGGAAAATATCCCAAGACGTTTCTTCTTCAAGGCCAGCCCGCAAGAGGCAAAAAGCTATAGTTTTTAAGCTGCTCTTTCCACAGCCACATCAACTATCGCTGCGCGCCACATCGTGCTAGCCTTGTGTGAGCGAAAATTCGACGATGCCAGCAGCGCCGGCGTACAACCGACCAAAACGCACCTCGGAACAGCCAAAATCTCCCCGAAAACGCCCAGGCTTGATCGGTAATGAAACGCACAGTCGCGTTTGCGTAAGCCCCTTATATCCAGCGGTTTACATTTTCTTGATCGGTAATGAATTCAAGTTGTGCCGACGCTCCTGCAACGCCGCCCCGACCAATGGCGCAGGGGCGGTCCAATGCTATACTGCCAGCTTCTTTTTTCACTCAGGTTCGTCTCAGTGGAGCAAAGCGCGAAATGAAGATTGAAGACCTCAACGAGCGGCTGCGCGATTCGGTGCTCATCGGCGACGGCGCGATGGGCTCGATGCTCTACGAACTGCTCGGGCCGCAGCGCTGCCTCGACGAATTGAACTCCACGCAAGCCGAAGCTGTCTTCCGCGTTCACCAGACTTATCTGGAAGCGGGCGCGCAAATCATCGAGACAAATACGTTCGGCGCGAACCGTCACAAGCTCGCGGCGCTCGGACTTGGCGACCACGTTGGTGAATTCAATCATCGCGGCGTGAAAATCGCCCGCGAGGCGCGCGAGGCCGCGCGTCACGAAGTTTTGATCGCCGGCTCCATCGGTCCGCTCGGCACTTTGCGGCAGGGGAAACAGCTTCCGCCCGATGAAATTCACGAGATTTTCCGCGAGCAGGCCGCCGCTCTTGAAGAGCGCGGCGTCGATTTATTTATTTTGGAAACGTTCAGTGAACTGGAAGAAATTCTCGCCGCCATTGACGCCATTCGCTCGTTTTCCAAATTGCCTATCGTCGCGCAGCTCACCTATTCGGAGGAAGGCAGCACCGTGGACGGCACACGCCCCGAAGACGCCGTGGCGAAAATAAAAACAAAAGACGTGCAAGTCGTCGGCGCGAATTGCACCATCGGTCCGCAGCTTTTGCTTCCCATTCTTAGCGAGTTGGCAAACCTGACGAAAAATTCCAGCCTGCGCGTCAGCGGAATGCCCAATGCCGGATTCCCGAAGCGCGTCGGCGACCGCATCGTCTATCCGAAATCTTCTCCCGAATATTTTGCGCAATTTGCGCGCGACGCTGCTTCGCTCGGCGCGCGAATTTTGGGTGGCTGCTGCGGCAGCACGCCAGAGCACGTCCGCGCCATGGTCGACGCGATGAAAAATTTCCATCCATCGCGCGCCGCGCATGTTTCTCCCGCGAGCGGCGCGGTGGAGGAAACGCTCGAGCCGCGCGAAAAAACGCGCCATCTCGCGTCGCGCGAGCCGGAGAGCTTGCTCTGGAAGAAAATTCAGTCGGGGAAATTCGTCGTATCCGTCGAAATCGATCCGCCCAAAGGGACCAGCATCGATCGCGTACTCGAACAAGTGAAACGCGTGATGGCTTCGGGAAAAGTGGACGCCATCGACATCAACAGCGGCACGCTGGCGCGCGTGGGCATGGATGCATTGGTGATGGCGGGCGCGCTCGAAGCGCACGGCGTCGAAACTATTCCGCATTTGACTACGCGTGACGCGAACATCATCGGTTTGCAGGCGATGCTCTTGGGCGCATGGTCCATCGGCGGCGTGCGCAACGTGCTCGCGATCACCGGTGACCCGCCGTCGCTGGGCGATCATCCGGAAACGAGCGGCGTCTACGAAGTCGATTCCGTCGGCCTGGTGAAAGTGATGGCGCGTTTGAATCAAGGAACCGACTGGGCTGGAAAAAATCTGGGAGGCGCTACGAATTTCACCATCGGCGTCGCGGTAAATCCTGTGGCCGATGACATCGAAAATGAGATTAAGCGCTTCTTCGCGAAGGTCGAGGCCGGCGCGCACTTTGCCATGACCCAGCCGATTTTCGACCCCGAGCATTGGCACGCGTTTCTGAAAAAAATCGGAGGCGCGTCCCCCGTTCCCGTGCTCGTTGGGTTGTGGCCGCTGACAAGTTACAAGCAGGCGTTGCGTTTGAATAACGAAGTGCCGGGAATCGTGATTCCGGAAGCGACTTTGAAGGAACTCGAATCAGCCGGCTCCGCCGCGCGTGACCGTGGCTTTGTGCTGGCGCGGCGCATGCTCGATTGGGCGCGCACCGAATTGCCCGGCGCGTATTTGATTCCGCCGTTCAAACGTTACGAGGAAGTGCTGGAATTATTTTCGTAGAGAGTGCGAAGAATCAGAAAAACCAGAAGCGCTTGCGACGGCCGGCGTTTTTCTCCTGGGCGCGTGAGGATTTCACTTCCGGAAATGCGGGAAGATACGGCAGCGGGCTCCCTTCAAATGCGGCGCGTGGATTTTCTTCGAACAACGCTTGCGCGACCTCGTCGCCCTTGCGTTCCGCGATAAGGTCATACGCAGGTTTGAGCCGTAGAGGCCGCGACGTCAAGTTGTGCGCGTCGCTCGCGATGAAATGAATCGCGTTCGAATCGAGCAGAGTTTCCGCCGCGGTTTGCGCGCGCTCGCCGAAACCGCCGGTGAGCGATTGCGCGGTCACTTGAACGAAGCAACCCTGATGCAGCCAGCCCCAAAGCCGCTCCCAATCAGCGCGAATCAGGGGATTGCGTTCCGGATGCGTGATGATGGGGTGAAGACCCAGAAGTTGCAATTGGTGAAGCGTTTGATCCAGCGAAGCAGGAACGGAGAAATTCGCAAATTCAACGAGCAAATAATCTTTCTGATTCAATGCGAATCGCGCAGGCTCCTCGCGAAGCGCTTCGAAATTTTCGTAGCTCAAATGGAAGTCACAGCCCGTGCCAACCAGGAGGCGCTTGCCTAGCTTCGCTTGAAGTTCATCGCGGCGAGAGCTTATCAATTTTGGAACAAAAGGATAGTTATTGTTTGCGTGCGGCGTGCCGATGACATGCGTGACGCCATCCTCAATGGCCATCTCGGCCATCTTGAGAGAAGTTTCCATTGAATCCGAGCCATCATCGAGATCAGGAAGAATGTGGCAATGAATATCAATCATGTGCTGGCGAAGATAACGCAGGATTCAGAGATTGGAAAGCTCCATTCACCACATTCCATCTGCGGCAGGCAGTTGAGCTGAAACACTGGAACGAAAGTCACAGATTGAATTTGCGACTCGACGGTTGTTATGCGAGTCTCGTAACGTCGAAAGTGCGCTGCATTGCCACTTCTGTAGCGGAACAATTCGGAGCCGAGGCTAAATGCGTTCATGAACGTGCTGCTGTTCACTCTGTTGATCTGGATCGTTTCGCTTGGCGCGGGGTTGCTCGGGTCGCTGACCGGCTTGGGCGGCGGAGTCATCATCGTTCCGCTGCTGGTGCTCGCGTTCAAAGTCAACATCCATTATGCGGCGGGCGCTTCGCTGATCTCCGTGATTGCCACATCGTCGGGGGCAGCCGCGGCGTACGTGAAGGAAGGTTATTCCAACGTGCGTATCGGAATGTTCCTGGAAGTGGCGACGACGCTGGGCGCGCTGTTTGGCGCATATCTGGTGGTGAAAGTTTCTCCGTCAGGCATTGCGATTATTTTCGGACTTGTGCTGATCTTCTCGGCATATCTGTCGCTCCGGAAAATGCCAGACATTATTGATACGCGGCCGGCGGACAAGCTTGCGGCGTGGCTCCGCTTGAATGGGGATTATCCAACCGCACAAGGACTCAAGAGATATACGGTTCGGCGCGTGCCGATTGGATTTCTGGTCTGCAACTGCGCCGGAATTCTTTCCGGGCTGCTGGGGATCGGCAGCGGCGCATTGAAAGTGCTGGGCATGGATCAAGCGATGGAGGTCCCCTTCAAAGTATCGACAGCCACGAGCAATTTTATGATTGGCGTGACGGCGGCGGCCAGCGCGGGAATTTATTTTCACCGCGGATACGTGGATCCGGCGCTGGCCATGCCCGTCATGTTGGGAGTGCTCTTCGGTGCATTTATCGGAGCGCGCATCCTGCCCGGCGCCACGACGAAATATCTGCGCGTTTTGTTCAGCGCGGCGATCGTGGTGCTGGGAATCGAGATGCTGGTGAAAGGACTCTCAGGAAAACTATAAATGGCGGAAGCGAACAATCAGTGGAATGACGAGAGGATGGACCGGATTATCTCGGTGCTGCTGCGCACGGGTGTCATTTTGTCGTCGATCGTGGTGCTGGTCGGCGGGATTTGGTATCTCGTGCAAAGCGGACGGTTGGCACCCGACTACCGAACGTTTCAGGGAGAACCCGCGAACTTGAATGGGTTTCGTGGGATTGTAAAAGGACTCTTTTCCTGGCACGGCCGGAATTGGATCCAGTTTGGGCTGGTGATGCTGGTCGCGACGCCGGTGGCGCGCGTGGCATTCAGCGTCTTTGCGTTCTTCAAGGAACGGGACTGGCTGTACGTTGGGCTGACACTGATCGTGTTTTCGGTGCTAATGTTCAGCTTTATCTGGCGGTAGTTGCGATTCGCGTGTGTGAGGAAGCATGCAGGAATTCATCAAGCAGATTCGCAGCGAACTTCGCGAGAGCGCGAGCGTTAAACAGAACTTTTCCGACGAACTGCTTGGCCGCGTTGCGCGATTCGCCGAAATGGGCGGCGTGGCGCTGAAACACGGCCGCAAGATTATTTTTTTCGGCAATGGCGGAAGCGCGGCGGACGCGCAGCATTTGGCGGCGGAGCTTGTGGTTCGACTGCAACGAAACCGAGCGGGACTCGCGGCGATTTCGCTGGCGACGAATGCGTCGATTTTGACCGCAGCGGGAAACGACTTCGGCTTCGAGAATATTTTTGCGCGGCAAATTGAATCGCTTGCGTCGGAGGGTGACGTTGTGGTGGCGCTTTCGACCAGCGGAAAAAGTCCCAACGTCCTTCGCGGCGCGGAAGCCGGGCGCGCGAGACGCGCAGTTGTGGTGGGGATGACGGGCGAGGCGGGAGGCGAGCTCGCCAGCAAAGTGGATTTGCTTATCGATGTGCCGTCGCGAAACGCGCAGCGAATTCAGGAAGCGCATATCACCATCGGCCACATTGTCTGCGGGCTGATCGAACAGATTTGTTGCGGATAGACAACGCCTTGGCAGCTTGAGCAACATGCAGTCTTCTCTCCAGGCTTCTGTCCAATTTTGCTGGCGGAGCCTTCTGATTCTTCTCGCTGTTAACTGACTCGCGGTGCACAGCGGAGTCGTATTTGCTGTCGCGCGCGGGCAAGGCTAATGTGGAAGGATGTCAATTCCACAAAGCGCCGAAGAGCTGCCGCTCGATAAAGGGCGGCGCCGCAGCCTGCGCGTAATGCTTTCCGTGACGGTGATTGTTCGCGGGAAAAATGCCGAAGGAAACGCATTCGAAGAAGAAACGAAGACGCTGGTGGTGAACGCGCACGGCGCGCTGATTCATCTTCGGTCCGACGTGAAAGCGGATCAGAAAATTATGCTGATTCACAAGGGGACCCAGGAATCCCAACAGAGCCGCATCGTTTATGTGGGAACAACGATGCATGGCGGCAAAGCCCAAGTGGGAATCGAATTTGACAAGCCCGCGCCGAAATTCTGGCAGATCAGTTTCCCGCCTGAGGATTGGAATGTGCCGGAGGATTGAAGGGCGCGCGCCACGTTGAGATTTTTTTCTCCTTCTGATGCCGCATTTGCTCCGATGATTGCCGAGATTTATTTATGTAAGCAGGCGGGAAGATCGGCGAGATTGTCGAGCAGCAGATCGGGACGGCACGCCGGCAATTTTGCGCTGCCCATTCCGTAGGTGACACCGCAAGCCCAAGTGCCGGCATTTCGCGCGGTTTGAATATCGACATCAGAGTCGCCAACCATCATGGCCTGACGAGGAGCGACACCGAACTCCCGCAACAAAGTATTCAAACCCATCGGATCCGGTTTTTTCTTCTCGAAACTATTGCCTCCGTAGACGAAACGAAAATATTTCTTCATTTGCAAACCGTCGATAATTGCCTGGCTGAATTTCACGGGTTTATTAGTGAGCACGGCGAGTGAACGGCCGGCGAGCGCGTCGAGAGCTTCGCGGACACCCGGATAGGGAAGCGTGTTGTCGAGCATGTGCGCGCGATAGTAATCAAGGAAATGGACAATTCCCTTCTCGATTTCTTCCTCGGAAGTAGGTTCGCCGAGTGCGCGCTTAATCAATACGGGAACGCCATTGCCGACGTAGCTGAAAATCTGGTCGTGATCCATGGGCTTGCGACCCAGATATTCGAGCGTTGCATTCATCGAAAGCGCGAGATCGAGTTTGGAATCGATGAGGGTGCCGTCCAAATCGAAAATCAAAGCGCTTACGCCACGAAGTTGTTTTCCGTTGTTCGGCATGTTTTGAATATGGGTCTCGCGCACAAATCCAACGCGATAGGTTATTGTAGCGAACAGCAAACAGTTGCGCTGCCGTTTTTTGAGCGACGAACGCGAGTTGGAGAGCGGCGATACGCTTGTTACAATCGCACATTTAGGCTGAAGCACAATTTCCGTCAAGGGACTATGGCCGAGATTTTTCCATTTCGCGCGGTGCGATACGATGCGAAGCGCGTCGCGCTCGAGAGCGTGCTGACGCAGCCTTACGACAAAATCACCGCGGAGATGCAGGAGCGATATTACGCGGCGAGTCCCTACAATCTGATTTCGATCGAGAAGGGTAAGGTTCTTCCTGCGGATTCTGGTGACGATAATGCGTACACGCGCGCTTCTAAAACTTTGGACGCATGGCTGGCCGAGGGCGTGCTGGTGCAGGATAACGCGCCAGCCATTTACTCCTATTTTCAAGATTACAGCGTTCCTGGAACGAATCAGCGAATGGAGCGGCGAGGATTCATCGCTCTGGGGAGATTGGCGGATTATGAAGAAGGCGTAGTGTTTCGACACGAGCACACACTGACTGCGCCGAAAGCTGACCGGCTGGAATTGCTCCGCCACACGCGGGCACAGACAGGGCAGCTTTTCATGCTTTACAACGATTCGGCGCGGCGAGTTGATGGAGTGTTGGAGGAAATAGCGAAGGAGCCGCCGGTGGCTGAGGTACGCGACGAATACGATGTGCGTCACCGGCTGTGGGCGATTGCCGATCCGGCGAAGATACAGGAGATCATCGAAACGATGGCGGATAAGAAGGTGATTATCGCGGACGGCCATCATCGGTATGAAACGGCGTTGACGTATCGCAACGAGCGCCGCGCGAAAGAGGGACGCATCGATCCAGAGGCCCCATATGAGAAGGCGATGTGGACGTGCTTCAATACTCAGCAAGAAGGCCTGACGATACTGCCGACGCATCGCGTGGTTCGCAATCTTAAGGGATTTTCGATTGAGAAGTTCCTGCAGGCCGCTTCGGAATATTTTGACTGGTACGCGTATCCGTTTGCGGCGACGAGCGAGCGCGACGAAAACTTCGCGGAATTCAGGCACGATTTGCAACGGCGCGGGCGAGCGGGACACTGCATCGGCGTTTATGCCGGCAACCACGCTTTCTATTTGCTGGTGCTGCGGAACAATGCGGAGCTCGAACGTTTGCT
>DATGJE010000326.1:0-5978 GCA_035295305.1 Candidatus Acidiferrales bacterium
ATGCCGGAAATCGCGCAAAACGAAAATCTTCGCGAAGAATTCAATCGCTGGGCCGAAGCAGGCAAGGGCGAGAGCATGGAGACGGAGCATCGCCCCATCGTTGAACCAACGCTCGCGTTGATGAAAATTGCCCCGCACGACGAAGTGCTCGACGTCGGTTGTGGCGGCGGCTGGCTGGTGCGCGAAATTGCTTCGCGCATCCCACAGGGCAGCGTGCTCGGTATGGATGTCTCCGACGAAATGATCAGCCGTGCGCAGCGCAGCGCTACTCATTTGCGCAATGTCGAATTTGTAGTCGGTGGCGTTGACTCCATTCCCCGCGTCGCGAATTCCTTCGACAAAGTCATTTCTGTCGAGTCGTCTTACTACTGGCCCGATCCTGCGGCAGGCATCCGTGAGATTTTTCGCGTGCTTCGGCCGGCCGGCTCGGCGTGGATTTTGATCAACTATTATCGCGACAATTTGTATTGCCACCAGTGGAGCAAGACTTTCGCGATCCCCACGCATCTTCTCTCCGGCGACGAATGGGCAGGTCTGTTCCGCAGCGCGGGTTTCAAAGACGTCGCGCATCGGCGCATTACCGATCCCACGCCAACTCCCGAGACCTACACGGGCCGTTGGTTCCGTGACGCGGCTGAATTGGCTGCCTTTCGCCGCGAAGGCGCGCTCCTGATTTACGGTGCCAAGCCTTAAGACCATCAACCCTTTAGTGCTCATTCCATTTGATTTGCTTCCGTCTCGCGCCTATACTCCTCGCCCTGGCTTGTACCCGTATGCGGCTACTCGACGTCACACTACTTTGGAGCAGGCCGAATCGATGGCATTCCAGCGCGCAGCTAAAATCGAGGAAATTCCCCCGAGCCAAATCCGCGAGATCTCGATCAGCGGCAGGTCAGTGGCCGTCGCCAACATTGATGGTAAGTTATTTGCAATCAATGGCGTATGCCTGCATCACGGTGGACCGCTCGGTGAAGGTGAGCTCGACGGTACGGTGGTAAGCTGTCCATGGCACGGTTGGCAATACGACGTCACAACGGGCAAGTTGGCGCAACAGCCTTCCGACGGCGTCCAATGCTACCCCGTTGAACTGCGGGGCGATGAAATCTTCGTCGACCTTGGCTAACGCCTAGCATCGCATTTCCGAAGATTCATGCGCGCAGGTTCAAATTTTTGATTGTTTCTCGGGTGCTTCCATGTATAGTTCGCCAGTTACAGCCCGGCTATGACTCGCCCCGTCACCAGACCCCATCAGTGGTTGCTGGCCGTTGACCCGCGCATCTACCATTGGGACACCCTTTTCGTAAAAGGAAAGGAGATGTGGCGGCACGCCGGCGCCAAGCCAGACGCCCTGCGCCAGCTCAAACAGATGCGCCGCGGCGACCGCGCGCTTTGCTACCACGGCAAGCCGGAGTATGCGCTTTACGCCATCGCCGAAGTGACGCGCGACCCGTATCCGGATCCGCACGACCCTGACTCCAAACAAATGGTGATTGACCTGCGCGCGCTCGAACGCCTGCCCCGCCAGGTTTCGCTCGAGGAGTTGCGCGAGGACCGCCTGCTGCGCAAAATGAAGTTTCTGAAGAATCCGCGCCTCACGATTTCTCCGCTGATCGGAGAAGAATATTCTGAGATTCTCCGGCTCGCCGGAATCGTCGCCACGCCCGGCATTCCTTTACCCTAGCGTTAAATCGCGTCGCAAGAACGAAAATTGGAACTAATATAGTGGTTTGGAATTTCGCGTTCGCAGTTTATGGAAAGGGAGGATGAAGTGAGAATATTTTGTGTTTCCGCGCGAGGAATCGTTTTTGTTGCTGTTGTGGCCATGGCCGTTTCGCTCGGCGCGCAAACGAAAAAGCACGAAGCGACATGCAGCGCGCTCATGGGGATTTCTTCGGGGCGCACCCACGTCGTGGACATGACCTACGCCCTCAATGACCACTCGCCCGCATGGCCCGGCGATGCTCATCCGTTCGAGGCCGTTACCAACGCTTCGCCCGCCAAGGAGGGTTATTTCACTCGAAAAATCACGATGCTTGAACATTACGGCACGCACATGGATGCGCCCGCGCATTTTCCTCCTGGCAAAGAAACTCTCGATCAGATTCCGATACAGCGCTTCTTTGGTCCCGCCGATGTGATCGACATTCGCGACAAAGCCGCCAAGGATCCCGATTACCGGCTTAGCGTTGCAGACGTACAAGCCTGGGAAGCCCGGCACGGGCAAATTCCAGCGGGCGCGATTGTAATGCTGCGGACAGGCTGGGGCTCGCGTTGGCCCGACCAAACGCGTTACCGCAACATGGACGCGAAGAACGTGATGCACTTTCCAGGATATTCCGTGGCTGCGGCGAAGTTTTTGATTGCGCGGCACGTCAGCGGTCTGTGCATCGATACATTGAGCATAGATTACGGCCCGTCGGCGAATTTCGAAGTGCACCGCACCACGTTACCTGCGGGGCTATTTCACGTTGAAAATATCGCGAACTTGGATAAATTACCGGCTACCGGCGCGTTCGTGATCGCCGCGCCTATCAAGCTCGAAGGCGGTTCCGGTGGTCCAGTGCGCGTTTTCGCCATTCTGCCGAATTGATATAAATCGCGCACGCCGTCGGTGCGAATCTAGCGTCCAGCGTCAGAAGTTCGTTGGTTGGTTCTTAGGGGGTCGGAGCTTTAGTTTATCCTGAGGCACGAAGGGCTCCGACCTAAGGTTCCAAATATCCAGGGGTTTTAACCCCTGAAGGTCGCCAAAGCCATCCGACGAATCCGTACTCACCATGTTAGCGCGGCTGCCATTGGCACACCGTGCCGCATCCCTACGGGAACTTGACTGCATTTTGTTTTTTTTGTTGAGGGACACTTGCCGGAGCTTCCCGAAGTCGAAACTGTCGTCCGCGGCCTGCAATTGTTGCTCCCGGGCTGCGGCATACTCAGCGTTCGCCTGGGCAAGACGGATTTTATCGACGATCCCGCGGCAATCGAACAGCACGCCCCAGGTTGCCGCATTGTTGAGGTCCGCCGCCGCGGCAAGTTCCTCGTACTTTTCCTAGAGAAAAATTGCGCGCCGCAAACCGTCGGCCGCTCCGCGCCTGAGCGATTTCACTTGATCGTTCATCTCGGCATGACCGGACAGCTCACCGTCCGCCCCAACGCGATGCCGTCGGCATTGCACACGCATGTGTGGTTCGCGTTAGACAACGCTTGCGAGCTTCGCTACACCGACCCTCGCCGTTTCGGCCGCATGGCTCTGGTACCGGAATCCGCCAGCGAGAGCATTCTCGGTCAGCTCGGTCTTGACGCACTCGATGCCAGCGAAGATGAATTCCGCAGCCGCCTTGCTGGCCGCCGCGCGCGAATCAAGGCGCTGTTGCTCGACCAAAGTGTTTTTCGCGGCATGGGGAATATTTATACTGACGAAAGTCTGTGGCGTGCGCGCGTTCACCCCGCGCGTTTGGGCGCATCCCTAAAACACGAAGAAGTCACGCGCCTTTACCGCGCAGTTCAAAAAGTGTTGCGCGAAGCGATTCGCCTTGGGGGTTCATCGATTTCGGATTACGTGAATGCCGAAGGCGAGCCCGGCGAATTCCAGCTTCGCCATCGCGTTTACCAGCGGGAAGGGAAGAAATGTCCGCGTTGCGCCACGGAAATTCGCCGCATGATCGTCGCCGGCCGCAGCAGCTACTTTTGTCCCAGCTGCCAGCGAGCCCCGCGGAACCGTCGCTCGCAAAGAAAGCGCACTGCAGAAAGCCCCGCCCGCAAGCGCGTCAGCGCCAAAAGTAAATCAGCATCGCGCCGGCAAGGCTGAAAATCGCGCCGTAGAGAAATCCCGCCGCGGGCGCCACCGTTGTCCACAGTGCGCCCACAATGATGCTCGACGCAAAATCGCCGATGCCGTTTACCGTCGCCAGCACGCCAAATCCGGTTCCGCGGATTTCCGAAGCAAGCAACTCCGCCGCTAGCGATTTTTCCAATCCTTGCTGTACGCCGATATGAATTCCCGCCAGCGCGAAGAGAATCGCCAACCACGCGAGCGTTGCGGGCGCAAAAATGAATCCAAAACACATCACTGCGGCGACCGTGTAGCCAGCGGCTAGTAGCCCGCGCTTGCCTACGCGATCCGCCAGCGCCCCTGCTGGATACGAAATTACCGCAAACACGATGTTGTGCAGCGTGTACAGCGCAACGGCCATCGCCGACGCGCGCGCCGCGCCATATTGCGGCGTGAGGATCTGGCCCGCGCGCAGGATCAGCAGCGTCGGCGCGAAATCGCCGATTCCATGCGCGAAGACTCCCACAAGGAATCGTCGAAAGCTCCCGGGAAGCTGGCGCAAACTGTGCAAAAAGCCAAACGGCTGATTCGTTGTCGCCGATTTTCCCGCTGGCACCAACCACAGAAAACAAATTGACGCAAGCACGCCCGGCACGATTGTCCATGCGAGCGCCGTGCGAATATTCGAAAGCGACACCAGCAGCAACGCCGTCAACGGCCCCGCGACGGCGCCGACGGTATCCATCGCCCGCTCGAATCCGAACGCGCGTCCGAGCTGCGATTTCGGCACCGCATCTGCCAACAATGCGTCGCGCGAAGGACTTTTCGCGCCGCGCCCCGCCCATCCCATCGCGCGCAGCAGCAGCACGAACGGCCAGCTTTGCGCCAAGCTGTACGCGAATGTCGTTAGCCCAACGACGATGTACCCGCCGGCCGCGACAGGCTTGCGCCAAGCGGGCCGGTCCGCGATATACCCGCCGGCAAGTTTAGAAAAGCTCGACAGTCCATCCGCAACGCCTTCGATTATCCCAAGCGCGATTGCTGGCGCGCCAAGGAGCGCAAGCAGTGCGGGCAGCAGGGAAGTCGCGGCTTCGTGTCCCCAATCGGAAAACAGATTCGCGAGCCCGATTCCCAGGATGCCGCGTGTGAACCATCGGCCAGTTTGAGCGTCGCTGCGATTGTCTTGGATTTTCACGGAGAGAATTTACCGGGGGGTCTTTTGTACACCACTGGCCGCGCGCGCCATCGGAATAGCAGCATCAAACACGCGCTCGCCCCACGCGAGCCGCTCGCGCTCATCGAGCCAAATCACCCGCTTTCGCACGCCGGCAAAAGCGGAATCATCCAGCAGCTCGTTCAACAACTCATGAATTCGCCGCTGAAACGCGCGGTCTTCGGAACGGAATCCGTCGCGCTGAATTTCTTGCGCTAGCGGAGGTACCCCGGCGAGCAAATCGTACGTTTGCATCCACCAGGCCAGCCATGCCTCCAGCTGCGGCTGTCGCCCGAACTTATTCACCAGGTAGCAGTAGTTGTCGAGCACGGAGCGGTCGCAAACCACATTCGCCGCGTTACGCGAAGCGTCAAGCTCGGCGGCAATTTGTGCGTGCAGAATCCACAACTGGCCTTCGAGCGTCGTCGCTGCGTTCACGGGAAAGGGCGACCGCCGCGCGACTTCCGCGACCATTTCCACGTTTTCGCCCGCCTTCTTCATCCGCGAGCAGATTTCATACGCCAGCGTCGTTTTTCCCACGCCGTGCGTTCCAATCAACGCAAGCTTCAAATTCTTCCGTCCTCCGAACAGGCTTCATCGTTTCTAACATAGCTTCCCGCAGCCGCCAACCGCCGACCGTAAAACAACCACACTCCAAGCAGCAACAAATGTTTGTCGGCGTAAACACATTGCCAGCGGACTCCTGCAGCGTAGCCTCTACCCGGTAAACTTAACTCCCTGTACAATCAGCCGGCGAATGCTGGGTTTGAAACAACGTCTTGAAAAGGCATCGTCATGAGAGCTGTAGTCCAGCGCGTGAGTCACGCCCGCGTGCTAGTAGAAGCACAGATAACCGGGGAAATCGACGCGGGACTCCTCGTTTTCGTCGGCGTTGGACGTACCGACACTTCCGAAACCGCATCGCTGATTGCGGAAAAAATCGTCAACTTGCGCATCTTTAACGACGAGCAGGGCAAGATGAACCGCTCCCTTCTCGAT
>DATGJE010000327.1:0-12814 GCA_035295305.1 Candidatus Acidiferrales bacterium
GTGATTGTCGAACTGGTGCGCAGCGGCACGGTCGTCGACACGAATTTCTACAGCTCCTACATGTGGGAATGCCGCCAACACTACTCGCCCGATCGCTGGTACATCATCGGAGACGCGGGCGACACGGTCGACCCGCTATACAGTGTCGGCATGGCTTTGTCGTCCGTGCAGATTCGGCAGATTGCCGCTGTAATTCAACGCGAACTCAATGGTTACGATACCCGCGAGTTCACAAACGATCTCGACACCGCTATCAGTTCCTTTCATCACAGCCTCACGCGTGACACCACGCGCCTATACGAGTGCATGGGAGAAGCCTATCAGTGCCATCTGCGCGTTCATTTGATCGTCACGAAACTTTTCCATCTGGGTCTTCCATTGCTGATGAATGACTATCTCTGGGATCCCGTTGGCGTGAAATTGATCAACCGATTCGCGAGCATCGAGACACTTCAGGCTGAATCCAAAAAGTTCCATGATCTCTTTCGCGAGGTTGCCGCCAATCCCAAGAATCGTGCACTCGAAAACTTCATCAAGGTGCAGTCGAGCGCCTCGATGAACTACGTGTTCTACGAGTATCACCGCGAGCGCGACATTCCTGCATCCTTGTCCCGCATGGTATTCGACCTGGCGCGTTTGCGCTTCGCGCTTCTTCGAAAGCTCGGATGGCGAGGGTGGTTGCGCTTCAGTCAGCAGGGCGCATTGTTGCGAGACGTGTTTCGCTGGCTGTTTCTGCTGCCCTTCCGCGGCACGAAGCTGAGGGAAAACCGGCTCGTGCGGATGCTGTTCCATGTGCACGCCCCGGTACCAGCGCGCAAAGATGCCGCCGCAGCTTCTTCGGAAATGGCAAAAGGCCTATCCGCTTGAGACGTTTGTTTTGTGATTTGGTGCCCGAAAGAGGACTCGAACCTCCACTCCCTTGCGAGAACCAGGTCCTGAACCTGGCGCGTCTGCCAATTCCGCCATTCGGGCACAGCGAGCGGTGAACCGGGGTAATTCATTGTGCCGCCCGCATGAGCCTTTGTCAACGCAGCACGCCAAGCGCTCGCGACTGCGCCCGTCGGGTCAAGCTCGCTCGGCTCTATTACTAAGTATTAAATAGTATACTGGCTCGCCACTACCTAGGGCTCTCCTCGCGACGGTCTTGGTGCTATAATCCTGCCAAGTTAGGGCCCGTTGGGCCGATGCCGTTGGGTGGACTGCTGGCCTTTCGGGTTGGGAGGCAGCTATGGATATGCCTAGTGGTACGCTCCTTTTCTTCCTTATCGCGTTCGCCGTTGCTCTCGGAGCATGGTTCTGCCTGATCATCTATCGCGGCACTCTGGAGGCGCATGAAGACGATCAGATCTTCATCGACGCGGCTGGAGATTCGATGGCACAGGCCCAGCGCGAATTGGTCGCCAGGATTGAGAGGATCAATCCGGTGATTCGCGCCGTGATGATTACTTGGATTGCTCTAGCGGCTATCACTGCCGGGATCTGGATTTCCCAGGCGCTCAAGAGCTTTTAGTTGGCCGCGAAGCGGCGGATCCAGGTCTCGTGCGGCGTCAGGCCCCTGGGCAGATCTGCGAAGTGTGGTTGTGCACGATCAACCAGCGGTCGCCGCTTTTGACGAATACAAGCGTGGTTTGTCCGCGCGCTGTCGTCGCTTTGCCTTCCACGAATCCCTGAAATTCCCACTGATACGCCGCCCACGCCGTGTCACCATAGTGGAAGATGGTTGTATTTTTGCGCATTAGTTGGACGCTGGAAACTCCTTTGCGGCTTTGCTCATACTTCGGCACATAGTTCTGCCAACCCGCGATGGGCGGATCATAAGTTCCGGCGACCCATGTCGCATCGTCCGCATAGTACTTGTGCATTGCCTCTACGTCTCCCACCTGCCACGCGCCCAACATTTCGCCGATATCATGATCGATTTGCTCGGGGATAGTTTGAGCAATCTCGGGAAGCGGAGTGTCTTTTTGCTTTTTGGTCTGCTTTTGCTGCTGGCTCGCCGCGGCCATGAACGTTATTGCCAGAATCGCCACGAACATAACCTGAAGTCTCTTCATCAACTCCCCCTTCCTATTTCCTCCAAAACCAGATGGCATTGATCATGCAACGCCCGTGAAAATCGGAGTTTTTAATGCTCCGCGCTCGGAGCCTGCGACGCGCTCAGCAAATTGACGAACAGCCGGTACGCTCCCGGCACTCCCGACGGCAATTGGCGGAAAAAGGCAATCCCTGTGTAAATGTAAATCCCTATGCCGTCGCGCGCGTATACCAGGCCGCCGAGCGCGTCTGATTCTCCCGGATCATGCATCGCCAGCACGGGCTTATAACGCGAATCCCACTGTCCCCAGAAATACAGCCCGCGCTCTTGATTCCACCCCAGAAAATCATCCTGCGTGATGCGATTCGGATAATTCAGCAGCGAACTCGACGGGTCCACGAAGCGGACGGGCGAATCCTCGTCCGTGATTCGCTCCGCGGGCTGATCCATTTTCGCCGAAAAAGGCGCCGGCAATAGTTTATTCCAGGCGAAATCTCGCTGATATTGCACGATGAGTGTACCGCCGCGCTCCGCATAGTCGAGCAAGCGCCGGTTCGCGCTCATTACGTCGGGCCGCAACTCGTACGCGCGGATTCCCACCACGATCGCGTCGTAGCGGCTCAGGTCCCCAAATTCGAGCGCGGCTTCGTCCAGCATGTCCACGTTGATTCCCAGCTGCTGGAGGGACTGCGGAACCGGATCGATGCCCGCGGCAATGTAACCGACGCGCAGATGCGGCGGGAAATTCAGCTCCAGTACGTGCGCGGTCGCTACCGCCGGCTCGCTGACGTGGCGTGATGGCAAGGACGGCAGCGCCTCATAAGACGTCCGAAAACTCTCATCGTCCAGCCGCGCATACGGCTTCAGGTCGTATGCGGCTTGGGGCGCATTTGCGGACGGCGTCACGGCAAATCGCACCAGTCGGTCCCCGGCACCCGTAAAATCAAGCGGTGCCACACGCTCCACGCTCCAGCCCGCCGGTACATCGAGGCCCACCGTAACGTGCGCCGCCTTCGCTCCGTGATAGCGGACGCGCGTCAGCAACTCAAACGGTTTCGTCTTGCGATTCACCGGAAGCATCACCTGTTCCGGGTCAACGGAAAGAGTAACGGTGGGCACCAGCTCCAGCGGCATCGTCTCGACCGTTGTCGACGTGTAGTCGGTCGCCGTCACGGGCTTCTCAACCGAGAAGTTGTAGCCGTCGGCCGTCCCCGTGATGCGCGCTTTCACCAGCGGCGCAGGCCAGGGAAGAATCGCGTCTTCAGGCGAAGTGGGACGCGTTGCGCCGTTGGGAATCGCCACGCGGAAGGAAGCTTCAGTCGCCGAGGCTTCGCGGTTTCCTTGGGGCTTTTCCGTGGTTGCAGACCATCCCTTTGGCATCTCAAGCGTCGGCTGACTCAACTCGACGCCGACGTTCGACCTTGCTTCCCAATTCACCCGCACGGGAAAATCTTCTCCGGCGACCAGCGCGCCTCGGTCCGATTCCGCGTTCATGTGCAGCGCCGCAGCTGCGGCCAGTGCGGTGTTGATCTTCTCCCGCTGAATGTTCAACCTCCACAGCACGTCCCGGCCATCCATAACCGAAGGCGAGCGCGCGTCGCTCATCGCTTTCGTGATGTCGTTTCCCGCGTCCGCCAGACTTTTCACTGCTCCCGGCCAATCAAGCCGCAGCGCCTCTTCGCGCGCCGCCTCAAGGGATGCATCCGCCGCACCAAGCTCCGCGTGCAACGGATTCGATCCAACGCCGAGCGAAGCGAGCGTCCGCACCAAGTCCACAGACGTCAGCCTATCGCCCTCGACGACCTTCAGATCCACGGGCCGGCTGAAAAATGATGAATCCAGAATCCTGGTTATGCCCTGTGACCGATGATTCGCAAATCCGATAAGTCCCAGGTCCGAATAGCTGTCTCCCCACAACGGCGAAATTTCGCCCACGGGAAGCGTGATTTCGCCTTCTTGGTCAGTTGTATTGTTGCCGGCGGCATTCCCGAAGAAACGCGCGAATTGAAGCACGCGCCCCACACGCCACGTCCGAAGTCCTTCCTTCAACTGCTCGGGATATGCGGATCCATCCGCGGCGGCCTTCACTGCTTGCGGGACCACGATTCCCGTGGCTTGGTGCTGTCCGTGCCCCGAATGCACCCCGCCCCATTGATTGATGACGATGTCAGGACGAAACGTCCGAATGATCCGCACCAGGTCTTCTGTCGCCACACCGTGCCATATTTTCAAAGTCTCTTCAGCGCTCTTCGAGTACCCGAAATCAGACGCGCGCGTGAAAAACAGTTTCGCGCCGTACCCCTGCGTCGCGCGGTAAAGCTCATCTGTACGCAAAATTTCCAGCGCAGGGCCAAGCTCGGGGCCGATGGCGTTTTGTCCGCCCTCGCCGCGCGTTGTCGAGCACAGCGCCACGTCGTCGCCGAGTCCCTTCGAGAGATACGTCAGTACGCTCTCGCGTTCGTCGTCGGGATGGGCGTCCACGTAAAGAACCCGCATGGTCACACGCGCGTGATCGATCGCGTCCACCACTTCGGCAACCGATTGAGCCCGCGCTCCCGGCATCGCTGATACAAAAAAGGCCGCCACAGCCAACATTGTCCCCCACTGCATCTTCATTGAGTCGCCTCCGCGAACGGCCATTCCTTCAATCCTTTTGAACGCGCAAGAAAAACGATCACGCCCGCCAGAATCGCAATCACTCCGAACAGCATTTTCCAGCCCGTCGCCACGAACAACGCGAGCCATAGGATTATAGCGAGCCCCGCGGGAATCGGGTAAAGCCACATTTTGAATGGGAAGCGCTCGCTCGCCCATTTACGCCTTAGCATGATGATCCCCACCGCTTGCCCAACGAATTGCACCAGAATCCGCATCGCGAGAATTGCTGCAATCACCGTCGCCAGCTTGAACAGCAAACTGAAAACGAACGCCACGCCGCACAATGCCAGCAGCGAAACGTGCGGGAACTTCTTCGTTGGATGCACCCGGCCAAAAATCGCGAAGAAATTCCCGTCTTGCGCTGCCGCATAGGGAATGCGCGAGTAGCCCAGCGCTGCCGAAAAAAGCGAAGCGAACGCGATCCACAGAATCAGCAGCGTGGCGAATCTCGCCAAATGCGTGCCATAAATTCGTTCAAAAAATATACTCACGATAAATTGTGAATGCTGCGCCTCCTGCCACGGCACCACGCCGAGCACGCACGTCTGCATCGCCAGGTAGAGAATCGCGATCACAATGATCGAGATAAAAATCGCGCGCGGGATGTTGCGTTCCGGCTGTTTCACCTCGCCGCCCAGAAAACACACGTTGTAATAGCCCCAGTACGAATAAATCGTCGGTATCGTCGCGCTGCCCAGTCCCGCAAAAAACAGCCAGTTCAATCTCCACGCGCCCGCGGGATAGCTGAACGCCAGCTCTGGGTGGAAATGCGTGGCGCCCGCGGCGATCAGCCACACAATTGTGCCGAACACGCCAATCCACAGCAGCATCGAAATTTTGCCGACCGTCGTGATGCGGCGGTAAAGCAGAAGCGTCAACGTGATTACCACCGCGCCTGCCACTGCTTTCTGCCCATATTTGCCGAGAGGAACCAGATACGTGAAATATTCCGCGAAGCCGATTGAGCCCGACGCCAGCACCAGCGGCCCCTGAAAAATCGTCTGCCAGATCACCAAGAACGAAAGCAGCCGCCCCCACTTCGCCGGCCCGTACGCTTCGCGCAAATAAACGTAACTGCCGCCGGCTTCCGGCATCGCCGCGCCTAATTCCGCCCACACGCACCCATCGACCAGAGCCACGATCGCGCCCACTGCCCACGCCAGCAGGCATTGCGGGCCGCCCATGTCCGCAATCACCAGCGGAATCACGATGAACGGCCCAATGCCCACCATGTCGATCATGTTGAGCGCCGAGGCTTCTTTCAACCCCAAGCCGCGTTCGAGTTTTCCCGCCTGCGTGATTTGCATTGAATGCATTGCCCAAATGCATCGGCCGTATCGCTAAAAAGTGCTGCGCGAAACGTCGCCAAAGAATAACAAAGAACCAGAATTGACCCACCATAAAGTTCGCGCAATTGCGTTACACTTCGGGCGGCATGGTGAAGCTCGGCGTCATCATTACCGCGGCAACGGTCACGATCTGCGTTCTCGAGTTTCTGCGCGGCCGGAAACACACTTTCCCGCGCGCCGGATGGTTCGCGATTGCCGCGCTCGCGGGCGCGGAATGGCTGATGTTCCGCGGCATCGAGCCCGTCGCCACGTATTTCACTCCGATCGCGTGGACGGCATACCTTCTGATCGTTGACTCCGCCGTTCTGGCCATGACGGGACGTTCGCGCTTGCGCAATTCGCCCCGCGATTTGTTTCAGATGGCCCTGCTTTCGATTCCTCTGTGGCTGATTTTTGAGGCCTACAACCTGAGGCTGCAAAGTTGGGATTACACCGGCGTGCCCAGGGAACTCATCTGGGGACTCCTTGGCTATTGCTGGTCGTTCGCCACCATCACGCCCGCGATTCTTGAGACGGCGGAGCTCATTGAGTCCTTCGGTTGGTTCAAACGCCGCGAGCCTGTCGAAATTTCTCCCGCTCTTTGCCGCAACATGATGGGCGCGGGAATTTTGTGCCTCGGCCTGCCCCTTTTTCTGCCGCGTCACATTGCCTCGTATCTCTTCGCGTTCGTGTGGCTGGGATTTTACCTCGCGCTCGATCCTCTAAATTACCGGCTTGGCTTGCCATCGCTCCTGGGCGATTTTTCCTATGGCCGCTGGAGCCGTTTTTATTCGCTGCTCGTTTCCGGATGGGTTTGTGGCTGGCTGTGGGAATTCTGGAATTACTGGGCCGCGGCGAAGTGGCACTATATTTTCCCGATTCTGCAGCACTACAAAATCTTTGAGATGCCCGCGCCCGGCTATCTTGGCTTTGTCCCCTTCGCCCTCGAATGCTTCGTCATGTACGTCACCGCCGCATGGCTCGTCCGCTGGATCCCCCGCTCCCGCGACCCCCGCATCATGGAATAATCGACTTCGCGCGAAGTCAGCCCAGGCGTGCGGCGCGCGTGAGACGAAACTTCAAAACAAATTTAGTTGGATATATCTAGCAGCGGGCAGCTTCTTCTTGTTCGAAGGCGTGATACGAGGATCGTACGAGCGGCCCGGCTTCCACGTGCTTGAATCCCATTTCTTTGCCCAGACGCTTGTACTCAGCGAATTCATCCGGATGCACGAAGCGCACCACCGGCAAATGCTCGCGCGTCGGCTGCAAATATTGTCCCAGGGTAAGAATATCCACGCCCTGTGCAACAATATCCCGCATCGCTCCAAGCACTTCTTCGCGCTCTTCGCCGAGACCAAGCATCATCCCGGTTTTCGTCGGCATCTCGCGCGCCACTTCTTTCGCGCGCCGCAATAATTCGAGCGACCTCTCGTACATCGCGCCTTTGCGCACGCGCCGGTAAAGCCGCGGCACAGTTTCCATGTTGTGATTCAGCACTTCCGGTCGCGCCGCAATCACCATTCCCAATGCATCCCAGTTTCCGCGAAAATCCGGAATCAGCACTTCGACTTTGCAGCCCGGCACGCGTTCGCGAATCTGGCGAATCGTCCGCGCGAAAATCTCGGCGCCGCCATCGGTTTGATCGTCGCGGTTCACCGACGTGACCACCGCGTAGCGCAGCCCCATTTTCGCCGCCGCCTCCGCGACGCGTTCCGGCTCATCCTGATCCGGCGCGCCCAGCGGTTTGCCCGAAGGCACGGCGCAAAATCCGCACGCGCGCGTGCAAATGTTGCCCAAAATCATAAACGTCGCCGTGCGATGGTCCCAGCACTCGCCCATGTTCGGACAGCGCGCGCTCTCGCACACGGTGTGCAGATCGAGCGTGCGCATGATGCGCTTCAGTTCCTGGTAATTCGGCCCGCCGAAAAATTTAACGCGCAGCCATGACGGTCGGGGGTGCGCCGCAGGATCAGGCGGCGCCGCAGCAGGAGGGTTCGTTAGGATGGGAAACGGTGTCTGCACCAGAATTGTCCGAACCGCCATTCTACCTGCCATCAACGCACCGCACAAGTTGCGCGGTCAGCTTCGCCGCTTAACTATCGTGCAAATTCCTTGATGTGCCACTGCAGTTCGTACCCAGCGCGCGACACCAGTTGAATAGGGCTGTTGTACGTTTACAACACCATATCCATTTTGAGCGTCCAGCACCATCTCAAATCATTGATAATGCTAGGATAACTACCAAAGCGTTAGGCATGCAAGGTGCTAGTGATAATAGCTTGAGCTACCAGCTCTCAATCCTGCGTCCCGTCGAAACCGAAGGCGTCGGCCTTCACACCGCCGTTCGTTCGCATATTCGCCTCATTCCTGCGCCGCCAGACACAGGCGTAGTCTTTCGTCGCGTTGATCTCGATAATTTTGAAATTGAGGCCCACGGTCGCAACGTCGCGCGCGTCAGTTACGCCACCAGCTTGATGAAAAACGGCGTGCTGCTCTCTACCACCGAGCATCTGCTCGCCGCGCTCTATTCTTGCGGCATCGACAACGTCTACGTGGAAATCGACGCGCTTGAGCTGCCCATTCTCGACGGCTCGGCGCAGCCTTTCATGGACCTTCTCGATCGCGCGGGCATTCGCCAACTCCGTCGCCAACGTCGCTACCTGAAAGTCGTGAAGCCCCTCGAAATCTCCGAAGGCGACCGCCGCATCGGCATTTATCCCGCGGACGAATTTCGCGTGCGCTGCTACATCGATTTTCCGCATCCGATGATTGGCCAGCAGGAAACGGAAATCGTCGTTACGCGCGACACTTTCTCTCGCGAGCTTGCCTCCGCGCGCACCTTTACGTTCACCGAAGATATCGACCGTCTGCGCGCCATGGGCCTGATTCGCGGAGGCTCGCTCGAAAATGCCATCGTCCTCACGCCCGATGGGCTTCTCGAAGGAAGCCTGCGCTTCCCAAATGAATTCAGCCGCCACAAAGCGCTCGACCTGATCGGCGACCTCGCACTCATCGGACTGCCGCTTCAGGCGCTCGTCGTCGCCCACAAAGCGGGCCACGCTCTGCACACGCGTCTCGTCTCCAAACTCCTCGCCGAACCTTCCCACTGGATCGAAACCACCGGTGTTCCCGCATCAGGCTCCGCTGCGCACGCCATCGAAGACGCCTCCCCCGTCCACGCCGACTGAACTTTCTGCGTGCAACCGCATTTTCAGGTTGGAAAATGCGGGGACACGTCTGATTGCCAAACCGCAGCGGTAAAGAGACAATAACAAGCTCATGGCCGCAAACGATCTCGCTATCGTCATCCTCGCTGCGGGTAAAGGGACGCGCCTGAAATCCGACGTCGCCAAGGTGCTGCATCGCGTCGGCGGGCGCCCGCTTGTCGAGCACGTCGTGCGCGCCTGTCAGCCGCTCGCAAAGAATATTCTCGTAGTCGTGGGGCACCAGGCGGAAGACGTGCGCAACGCCGTCGCGCCGCTGGGCGCTTCCACCGTCTTGCAACGTCCGCAAAACGGCACTGGCCACGCGATGCTCATTGCACGCGCGGCAATCGCCGAGAATGCACGCCTCGCCATTGTTCTTCCCGGCGACGCTCCACTGATTCGCACGGAAACATTGCAAGCGCTTCTCGACGCGCATCTCTCCGGCCGCGCTGCCGCCACAATTCTCACCGCGCGGCTCGACAATCCCGCGGGCTACGGTCGCATCGTCAGGAAGCCAGACGGCAGCGTGGCCGCAATCGTCGAAGATAAATCCGCCAGCGCCGCCGAACGCGAAATTCGCGAAGTCAATTCCAGCATTTATTGCTTCTCACTCGAGAAACTTTGGCCGTGTCTCGCCGAGCTGCGTCCTGACAATGCGCATCGCGAGCTTTATCTCACCGACACGATTGCGATGCTCGATCAAAAGGGCGAACGCGTTCTCGCTGTCGAGGCCGCCGACGCGAGGGAAACCTTCGGCTGCAACACGCGCGCCGAGCTTGCGGAAATCGATCGCGCCTTTCGCGCGCGCAAAGCAGCGGCGCTGATGGACGCGGGCGTCACGATTTATCTGCCCGAGGCAGTCTTGATTGATCCCGACGTCGAGATCGCGCACGACACAGTGATCGAGCCCGGCGTTCAATTGCTCGGTGCGACTCGCATCGGCTCGCGCTGCACAATTCAAACGGGCAGCATTCTCACGAACGCCACCATCGCCGACAACGTCCTTGTTCGCCAGCATTCCGTCATCACGTCTAGCCTTCTCGCTTCCGGTGCTATCGTCGGCCCGTTCGCGCATCTTCGCGAAGGCACCGAATTGCGTTCGGGCGCGCGCGTCGGCAATTTCGTCGAAGTCAAGAAAAGCGTCCTCGGCGAAGGCGTGAAAGCCATGCATCTCACCTATCTCGGCGACGCCACCATTGGCCGCGACTCAAACATCGGTGCGGGAACGATCACCTGCAATTTCGACGGCGCGAGAAAAAATCCCACGCGCATCGGCGAACGTGTGTTCGTGGGCAGCGACTCCGCGCTCGTCGCGCCCATCACGGTCGGCGACGGCGCCTATATCGCCGCCGGTTCCACTGTCACGGAAGACATTCCTGCCGACGCCCTTGCCATTGCGCGCGGCCGCCAAGTTAACAAGCCCGGCTGGGCTGCCGCACGGCGCGCCAAATCGTCGGAATCAAAATCCACCGCGGCGAAAACCTCTGAGCCGCATCGCGATTCCGTAAAAAAGCCTGTTCAGCGCCCACGTCGCAAATCCTCCGCGCCAAAGAAATCTCACCGCCGATAGTCCCGGTTCCCACCCATCCTCGGAATTTCGTCGCTCAGGACAGTCTCGCTGATGTGTTAGAATCTTCTTGGGGAGATTCCGCGCAATGAAATTCGGTGTCGTAGTGTTTCCCGGTTCGAATTGCGACGATGACGCATATCACGCCGTCGGCGCTGTCCTTGGTGAGCACGTCGAGTTCCTCTGGCATCGCTCCGAACAAATTCCCGGCTGCGACGTCATCATTCTTCCCGGCGGTTTTGCTTTCGGCGACTATCTCCGCACCGGCGCCATTGCGCGCTTTTCGCCCGTCATGCGCGCTGTCGAACGCTTTGCCCGCCGCGGCGGCCTCGTGCTCGGCATTTGCAACGGGTTTCAGATTCTTCTTGAAGCGGGCCTGCTCCCCGGCGCGATGCTGCGCAATCGCGATCTGCGTTTCATCTGCCGCCACGTGAATATCCGCGTCGAAAACACGGACACGCCGTTCACCTGCGCCGCGCAAGCAGGTCAGGTTTTGAAAGTCCCCATCGCCCACATGGAAGGAAATTATTTTTGCGATGCGGCAACGCTCGCCGAACTCGAACGGAATTGCCAGATCGTTTTTCGTTACACTACGCCCGAAGGCCATGTCGAAGACTCCGCCAATCCGAATGGCTCGCTTGCTGCAATCGCTGGCATCTGCAATCGCGAGCGCAATGTGATGGGCATGATGCCGCATCCGGAGCGCGCCGTCGAAGCCTCCCTCGGTTCCGCCGACGGCCTCGTCATCTTCCGCTCCATGGTCGAAAACCTTACGCGCCACCATGTGGGAAGCAACGCCGAGGCAAAGGCCTCGGTGCCGGCCTAGCGCGGTGCGTTCCTTCAGGAGGGTTTCGTGCAGCGTCTGATTTTTCTCTGCTCCATTCTTGTCTCTATCGCGCTGCTTCCGCTGGCTCCGCTGGCACGCGCGCAGTCTGCTGCTAATGCCGCATCTCCGGACTGGCAAGCTCTCCAGAACGAAGCTGTCCAGAAACTTGCCGCATACATCGCCGTCAACACTACAAATCCTCCGGGCAATGAAACTCGCGCCGCGCAGTGGTACGCGAAGATTTTCCAGTCTGAAGGAATACCGTTCGAGATCGCCGAATCCGCTCCGGGTCGCGCCAATATCGTCGCTCGTCTGAAGGGCAACGGCTCCGAGCCTGCTTTGGTCCTCCTCAATCACATGGATGTCGTGCCCGTTAGTCGCTCCTTTTGGACCGTCGACCCCTTCGCCGGCCTTGTGCGTGACGGCTATTTGTGGGGCCGTGGCTCCCTCGATATGAAGTCGCTCGGCATCCTTCAGTTGCTCACCTTTCTCGAACTCCACCGCCTGCATGTCCCGCTGCGCCGCGACGTCATTTTTGTCGGTACCGCCGATGAAGAGGCTGGCGGAAATTTTGGCGCCGGATGGGTGGTGAAGAACCGCCCACAATGGCTCACTGGCGCGGGGTTCATGCTCACCGAAGGCGCGGGTTCTCTCGCCGACGCGTCCGGCAAACCGGTCTACTTCGGCGTCGGCCCAACAGAAAAAACCCCGGCGTGGCTCAGATTGACAGCCACTGGCCGCGCGGGTCACGCCTCCGTGCCGATCCCTGATTCCGCGCCCAATCGCTTGATTGCTGCTCTCGAACGCATTCGTCAGTACCGACCTCCACTCGAGTTGACGCCTCCTGTGGAAGTCATGCTGCGCACCCATGCCCCTTACGAGCCCGAACCGTGGCGCAGTCGCTTTCTAAACCTGAAATCTTTTCTCGCCCAGCCGGATGCCGACGATTTGCTGCAAAAGCGCCCGGACATTCTCGCGCGGCTCACCAACACGATTTCCATCACCAGCCTGCAAGGCTCGAACAAAACGAATATCATTCCATCCCAGGCAACCGCCGAACTCGATTGCCGCCTGCTGCCGGGCTGGACCATTGATCGTTGGCTCGCGCAGATTCGCCGCATCGTCAATGACCCATCGATCAAGATCGAGGTCATTTTGAATTTCCCGCCCGCTACTTCCTCAACGGACACG
>DATGJE010000328.1:0-28292 GCA_035295305.1 Candidatus Acidiferrales bacterium
CGCGCCCTTCGTAGCTGGCTGCGAGCGCGACGCAGGAAAGCATCGGCGTTCCGTCGATGAGCACCGCGCAGCAGCCGCAACTCGAATCATCGCAACCGCGCTTCGAACCAGTGAGACCAAGATCTTCGCGAAGCGCGTCGAGCAGGAGACGATTCGGCGCGATGGCGATTTCGCGCTCCTCTCCATTCACGCGCAGACGCATGAGTTCTTTGTTCATCGGATCTCCTACGCGAGTTTCTTCAACGCTTCTTCGTCGTACCCCAGTACGATTTGCTTTCCGGAAATTACCACCGGCCTGCGAATCAGATTCGGCTCTGCAGCCATCATTTTCAAAGCGTCTGCGCGCGAGGGCGGATCTTCCTTCATGTTCCGCTGACGATACAGCTCATTTCGCGTGTTCAAGAACAATCGGTAATCCCGTTCGCCGATTAGCTTGTCCAATTCCGCGACCGTCAAGCGCTCTTGAGCCAGATCTCGCAGTTCCAGTTCAACCCCGCGTTCGAGCAAGAGACCTCTTGCTTTACGGCAAGAGGTTCACGTCGGCTTGTGCCAGAATTTAATTTTTGTTTTCGCCATTCTTGCTCGCCTTTCAATAACGAGGCACCCGCGGATCGATTTCCTGTGACCATCGGTCTATCCCGCCAGCCATCGAACGCGCACTAGAGACTCCTTGCGAGCGGAGCCATGCGGCCGCATCGAGGCTGCGACGTCCACTGTGGCAGAAAAGTACGGTGCTGTCCGCTGATTCGAATTCGGCAAGGCTTGCGGGGATCTGCCCCAGCGGAATCAGTTTTGAGCCTTCGATATAGCAGAGCTGGTGTTCCCACGGCTCGCGCACATCCACAAAAAACAATTTGTCGCCCCGGTCGAGCTGTTGTTTCACTTCGGCGGGAGTGATCTCTAGATTTGCGAGCAAGTCTTCAGGCATTTTCTTCTGCTTCCCTTCTCAACCGTGCTTCAATTTGTAACGACGCGATTTGGCTCACCTGCCCTGCCAGATGGGAGCACGTTTTTCGAGGAACGCACGAATGCCTTCCCGTGCATCTTCCGTATGGATCAGGTCCCGCAAGTAAAGCTCTTCGACGGTTTTCAGGCTACGCTCGAAGTCGAATCCGCCTGTTTTCCACAATGTACGCCGCGCCATTCCCAAGACCGCGGGACTGAGCGCCCCCAGCTCTTCGAGCAACGCCCCAACAGTACTCTCCAACTCACTATCCGCGACTACCTGTGAAATAAGTCCAAGGCGTTGCGCTTCGCGCGCGGAAATCGGTCGGCCGCTCAATATCAGATCCGCGGCCGCGCGCATCCCCATCAGCCTCGGAAACGTAACCATCGCCATGGGCGGAAAGCAGCCGAGCTTGATTTCGGGCTGGCCGAATTTCGCCGACTCTGTTGCGATCACGAAATCGCAGAACGTTGCCAATTCGCAACCGCCTCCCAGGCAGCACCCGTGCACAGCAGCAATAGTGATGAACCGGCCGCTCCATATTTCGCGGAAGATTCCGTGAAATGCGTGGAGCATATCCTCAACGCGTTCCGGCGTATGGTCCGCCACTTCCGCGCCCGCCGAAAAACCCTTCTCCCCTGCGCCCTGAAAGACCAGAAAATCCATTTCCGGACCCAGTTCTTCAATCACCGCGTTGATCTCGCGCATCATCGCAATGTTCATCACGTTCAAGGGCGGACGCTCAAGCATGATCCGCGCAATGCGGCCTTCGGTGCGTACGCGAACGCTTTCCAGTGCTAGCATGTCAATCGTTTCAAAACGCGCGAGACTACTCCATTGATCCCTTGGGGGCGATCCACTTTGGCTCCGTGCTCTGAATGTCGCTGATGAGCTTCAAGTCTTCTTCTTGCGGAAACACTTCTTTCATGTGCTCCGCATATTTCTCGGGTGAGAGCAATTCACCCGAGACGCTGTACGGTTGATTTGCAAACTCGCCGATATGGCGATTGAACTTTGGATCGGGAACGTAAAGCGGGGTCTTGCCTGCGGGGACGTGCTTGTTGATTTGCTCGATCAATTTCAAGCACTCCGCATAATAGAGACTGCGATTGTGCTCGTTCATGTGGCCCAAGTCGGCCGCTTGTTGATTCTGCGCTTCGTCGTAACGCCCCTTCAGGCCCCAAACGTAAAACCAGTGAGCCGAACTCGATTGATCGACACCGAAGAGATCATTGCTCACGGGAATCCATTTGTTGATGTATTTTTGCACAACCGCCAGAGGAACCACGCCGGCCTTCACGATGCGCTTGATGCCATCGTGACCCGTGCCCAGATGAAAAGACTCTTCGCGCAACATGGGAATCATGGACTGCGCGAGCGGCGCGAAGCCGGAATAGCTCAGCATCGTGAGCTGGAATTTGCCGTCGCGGTCCACAAAATCCGTGTATGTGAAAAAGTCGAGCCAGTTACGCACGTCCTGGTTAAACGCGCCCAGCAAACGCTTCTGCTCGAAGGCGCGCCGCTCCAGCATTTTTTGCGCTTCCACGCGCCCGCCATAGCCGAAATGCGAAATCAGCAGCGTGCACATTTGCCAGCCGTGGCGCATTTCTTCGGTCACCACACGGCAGAGGGATTTGCGGTCGTGCTCGCTCGGACATGCCTCAAAAAGATGGCGTTGTTGCTCGACCGACGCGAACTCCGTGTCGCCTTGATAAATAATCAGGTTCATCAGGCCGTCGCGTATCCGCTGGTCGGGAATTTCGAGGATCTTCTCCCACTTTGAGCGGCCCTTGAACGCGCCGAATTCGATTTCGTTCGATCGAATCGGACCGAATTTCGCCTCGAACTTATAATTCTCGATTTCGGCGTAGTTCACGCCAATTTCTTTGCGCCAGGAGCCGAATAAGTCCACCCAGTCGTCAAAAGTTGCGATTCGTGTTGCAGGCATTGCTCCATCTCCTTCCCCGGAATCTCTAGCTACAAGAGTTTATTAATTCCCAGGAATTCCTTTTCAGTTTCCTCGAAACCGCGGCTCGCGCTTCGCGAAGAATGCATCAAGCCCTTCCGCGCAGTCGGCCGACAGAAAACATTCAACCTGGCGCTCGATTTCTGCGTCCAGCGCGCGCTCCAATTCCTCGCGCTCAGCCGCGAATAAAACCTGCTTGATCGCTCGGATCGCCATCGGAGGACCAGCAGCCAATCGCACGGCAAACTTTTTTGCTTCCTCCACGAATTTTTCTTCCGGCACCACGCGATTTACAATTCCGAGTCGCTCCGATTCAGCTGCGGAAATCATCTCCGCCGTGTAAAACAACTCCGCCGCCTTCGCCGCGCCAACCATCTTCGGCAGAAAATATGTCCCCCCGAAATCCGGGAACAGCCCCACTCGCGCGAATGTCTCGCCAAAGGTCGCCTGATCGGAAGCGATGCGAAGATCGCACGCCAGAGCCAGATTCATCCCGGCTCCCGCCGCTGGACCATTCACCGCGGCAATCACCGGTTGCGGCATGGTGCAAATGGCCATCGCGATTTCTTTTCCCGCGCGCAGCAAACCTTCGAGCTCATGGCCGGCATTGCGCGAGCGCGCATCGCGAAGCACGGCCAGATCGCCTCCCGCGCAGAAACCACGGCCCGCACCGGTCAAAACAACCACTCGCGTCGAGCCATCGGAAGCCGCGCGCTCGAGAGCATCCACAAGCGCGCGACCAAGCTCGACATTCAAAGCATTCAGGCGCTCAGGCCGGTTCAAGCGCAGAGTCAATACCGCGCCATCGCGTTCTTCGAGAACCAGCATTTCCGTCACCGATTTTTGCGTCGCACCCGGCATCGCAGGCTGGCTCAACTGCCCATCCGTTTCAGAACCGCGGCCAGCTTCCTGAAATAACGCATCTTCACGCCTCGGCCCTTCGCATTCAGCGCGCTGGTGGAAGGCAGCACGAAAACATCCGCGCCGTAGAGTTTTTCCTTCTGCAATCCAAGCATGCAAGGGCGCCCTGCAAATTTCTCGTAGACCATCTTGCCGTTGAATGCCACCAGACGCGGACGGAACTCTTCGAGCTTTTGCGCCAACAAAACGCGGCCTTCGGCAAACTCCTCGCGCTCGATGTCGTCAATGCCTTTGGACGGCCGCTTGACCAGATCGGTAAGCCCTATACCAAATTCCAACACGCGGCGATCATCGGCATAGACGATTGGCTCGGGAATCACGCCCGATTCATAGAGCAGCGGCCAAAATTCGTTACTGCGCCCTGCGTAATAATGGCCCACACGTGCCGAGCGTTCGCCGGGATTGCAGCCGACTACAATCAGCTTCATTCCTCGCCGGAGATAATCAGGCAGCGTGCGCATCGCTTCGAGCCAACTCCATCGTCACGTTTAATCTCTCAGATTCACCCAAACGCTTTTCACCTGCGTGTAGCTCTCGAGCGCGTGCATGCTCAATTCGCGTCCATAACCGCTCATCTTGTAGCCGCCGAAGGCCGCGGCAGGGTCGTAATTGTTGTACGTGTTGATCCACACCGTTCCGGCCTGCAACCTATGGGCGACGCGATGTGCCTTGGCAATGTCGCGCGTCCAAACAGCAGCCGCCAAGCCGTAGGGATTTTTGTTCGCTTCTCGAATCGCTTCTTCGACGTCGTCAAACGTAATCGTTGCCAGCACAGGGCCGAAGATTTCCTCACGCGCAATTGTCATGTCGTTCTTCACGTCATCGAACACGGTCGGCTGCACAAAATACCCCTTGCCATTCCCGAATTGCGCGCGGGCGCCTCCCGCGACGAGCTTCGCACCTTCGGTTTTTCCCTTCTCAATGTAGCCGAGGACTTTATTCATCTGCGGCTCGCTAACTAACGCGCCGAATTTCGTTTTCGGGTCGAGTGGATCGCCGGGTTGGACTTTCTTCGTGCGGTCGACGAGCTTCTGCATGAAATCATCGTGAATCTTGCGGTCCACGAAAAGCCGCGAGCCTGCCGCACAAACTTCGCCTTTCCCATAGAAAATGCCGATCGTCGCTCCGCGCACCGCGCCATCCAGATCTGCATCAGCCAGAACAATATTCGGAGATTTTCCTCCGAGCTCCAACGTGACATGTTTCAGGCTATCCGCGGAAACGCGCGCAATCTCCTGCCCGGTCATCGTCGCGCCGGTGAATGCAATTTTCGACACGCCCGGGTGACGCACTAGCGCGCGGCCGAGTTCATCGGAAGCGCCCGTGACGATATTTAAAGCGCCGTCCGGCAAACCAGCTTCCTGGCAAATCTCGCCGAGCCGCAGCGCTGTGAGTGATGTCCACGGCGCGGGCTTCAGTACGACGGTGTTGCCGGCAGCCAGCGCGGGAGCCACTTTCCACGACGCAAGGAGCAGCGGAAAATTCCACGGGACGATCGCCGCAACCACGCCAATGGGTTCACGCAGCGTGTAATGCAGAAAGGGTCCGCGGACGGGAACCGTTTCACCGTGAATCTTTGTGGCCCAGCCAGCGTAGTAACGGAAAACCTCCGCCACCATGGGCATATCCACCTGGCATGATTCAAAGATGGGCTTGCCATTGTCGAGTGTTTCGAGCGTTCCGAGCTCTTCGTTGTATTTGTCGACAAGATCGCCGATTTTCCAGAGTATGCGACCGCGGTCCGAAGCGCTCATTTCCGCCCACGGGCCTGACTCGAACGCGCGCCGCGCTGCCTCGACTGCGAGATCAGCATCGCGGGCGTCTGCGTCGGCAATCTGCGTCAGCGTTTCACCCGTGGCGGGGTTAACCGTCGGATACGTCTTGCTCGACGCGGCATCCAGCCATTTGCCGCCTATGAACAACTTCCCGGGTTTCGCCTCAATTTTGGCTGCGGTCGCCATGCTCCCTTACCTTCCCTTGAATTCCGGTTGGCGCTTCTCCACGTATGCTTTCAGGCCTTCCTTCGCGTCATCGCTCGTGAAGAGCAGTTGCTGCAACTCGCGCTCGATACCCAGGGCCTCGCCAAAGCCAACTTCCAATCCCGTAACCACGGCGCGCTTGATTCGGCCTACGGCACGCGATGCTTTATTCGGAGGGCAGAATTGCCGCGCATAAGCCATCACTTCGTCCCAAAACGATTCACGCTCGTAAATATACTGAATCAGCCCCATCTCGGCGGCTTCCTCGAAGCTGAAAGTGCGCCCCGTCGCCATTAATTCAATCGCTCGCGACTTGCCTACCGCGCGAGCAAGACGCTGCGTGCCGCCCGTCCCGGGAAGAACGCCCAGATTTACTTCAGGCAAACCAATCTTGCCGCCTTCTTTTTTCGCCAACCGGATATCGCAAGCAAGCGCGATTTCCAGGCCGCCTCCGACCGTGTGTCCATTGAGCGCGGCAATCACCAGTTTGGGAGTCTGCTCCAGGCGTGAGAGCGTTTCATTGGCATGCAGGCAGAAATAATATTTGAACTGCGGATCGACTTTGGCGAGCATGGGAATGCTCGCTCCCGCCGAGAAGAACTTTTCGCCCGCACCGCGCAGCAAAAGGACATGCACGTTGTCGTCCATGCGCGCCTGCAAAATTGATTCATCGAGCTGACGCATCATCTCGTATGTGTACGTATTCGCCGGTGCATCATCCATTTCGATTATGGCGATGCCGTCTTCCACGCGATAATTCACCAACTGTTTCTGATCCACCGCTTGCGTCGTTGCCATCGAAAAACTCCTCTCTCTTATGAATATCGATTTCGTCTAACCCGTGGCACGCGCCGCCACTTTCAAGGTGCCCCGCGCAGCGCGCGATGCTTTCTGTGAGTCAACCCGGTGGCCGTTCATCACGCCGTGCAGGAACATTTGCGACATCACATCCGAAAGTGTCTCGGCTTGGGGATCCACCTGTGGGCGATGCCACGTGTGAATCCAGTTCATCATACCGAACAACGACAAAACGGCGATGCGAGGATTTAGCTGCCGTGCTTGGCCCGCGCGCCGCAATTCCTCGAAAATCTCGAGCGCCGTGCCGTAATAGCGACGCTTGATCTCCGCGACTTCCCTGCGATACTCCCCCGCAAGCACATCATCCTCGCGCGCAAGTACCTTCATCTCCATCGGGTGGCGCAAAAAATATTCCAGATGATTATGAACCAAAATACGAAGACGGGCAGCGGGATCGGACACACCTTCCAAGCTGCGGCAAAGCTGCGACAGAATCGTGTTAAATGTATGGATTTGAATCAGATAGAGGAGCTTCTGTTTGCTTTCGACGTAGTAATATAAGCCCGAGAGCGAAACGCCGCTCGCGCGGCTGATGTCGCGAATGGAGGCTCCTTCGTAGCCCTTCTCGGCGAAAACGCGCGCGGAATGCCGGAGAATCATCTCCAACTTCCGGGACGCGATTCGCGAGTCTGGTGTCGCCGCACGAGGCATTCGTTGGCAATCCTGAGTCGAACGTTCGTTCGAACCACAAGCATAGTTCCACGCACCACCGCAGTCAAGCGGCACCACAGTGGCGAATTCGAGCACGAAGAGAATTCGTCGGACACTAGAATCTTGCATCTTCAAGTCGTCCGCTGCGTCAGATAAGAGTGCGGGCTGGCGCGAGAACATGACGGCCATTTGTGTTACGCTTTATGACTATTCCCTGATACCGGAGCGGTCCACAAATATGGAACCAGCACACGCCAAGCTAGCGGGCTCACAAGCCGATCCTGTCGATAATGAGGCGTCCTTAGTCGCGTCGGCGAAAGCGGGAGACGTCGCGGCATTCGAGGCGCTGGTCAACCGTTACGAACGGAAAATCTTTCGTCTCACCCAGCACATCACGCAAAACACGGAAGACGCGCAGGACGCATCGCAAGAAGCGTTCCTGAAGGCATTTGAGCACCTTGGAGAATTCCAGGGCAATTCGCGGTTTTACACTTGGCTGGTGCGCATCGCCGTAAATCAGGCGCTGATGAAGTTGCGCAAACGGCACACGAAAGATATTTCGCTCGACCAGGACATCGAAACCGAGGACAACTTCATGCCTCGCGAAATCGAGGACTGGGGTCCTTCGCCCGAGCAACGTTACGCCCAGGACGAGCTCGCGGGAATACTCTCCCAAGTGATCGGTGAACTGGAGCCGTCTTTCAGGACCGTCTTTCAACTGCGCGACATCGAGGAACTTTCCACGGAAGAAACCGCCGAGGCCCTCGGGCTGTCCGTGCCGGCTGTGAAATCGCGGCTGTTGCGCGCGCGCCTGAAGCTGCGAGAAAAATTGAATCGGTATTTTCGAAGAGGTGTAGCCCAATGAACTGTAGAAGCGTGGTGAGAGAGCTTTCGAGTTATCTCGACGGAGAACTGGACCTAAGCCTGCAGCAATCCATCGAAATTCACATCGAGCACTGCGAAGACTGTCACTTGCTGGTGGATACGACGAAAAAAACAATTCAAATTTTCTGCAATTCGGAACCTTTGCCGCTTTCGGATGACGTCCGCAGCCGCCTGCATGACGCCCTAGTAAAACGCCTGCACAAACCACGCAGCTAGCTGCGGTGCGCTGTTAACTCGCCGGGTCCGCCTTCCACAATTCCACGTTACTCCCAACTCCCTTCTCGAGCGCCAGTTCGTAGACTCGTCCAGCAGTCACAATGTCTTCAATCGCAATTCCGTTGGACTTGAAAAGAGTGATTTGTTCGGGCGATGTGCGTCCTTCCCCGCGCCCAGCGACTAAATCGGTGAGTTCCTTGACTATATCCCAGCGCGACTGGTCTCCCTGAAATGCCTGAATCAGATCGCCCGCTTCGAGTTTCGATTGCTCGCGTGAATCGACGAAGATCGCATCGCAACGGCCCACGGCCCCAGCATCGAGTTCCGCCTTCTGCGGAAAATTCGCTCCGATAGCATTGATGTGCGTTCCTGCGCGCAGCCATTTGCCTTCAACCACCGGCTGCGAAGCTGTAGTTGAAGTAATCAGAATATCCGCGTCGTGAACAGCTTCTTCGGCGGAAGCAACCGCCTCCACTGAAACACGGAGCCTTTCTTCCATTTCACGGGCAAATCGGCGGCGGCGCTCCGGATCACGTCCGAACGCGCGGATGCGCTTGATTTTGCGCACCGCTGTGACAGCCTCGAGTTGCGTCCGCGCCTGATGGCCGGTGCCAATAATTCCTAACTCGCGTGCCTCTGGACGCGCCAATAACTTCGTGGCAAACCCGCTCGCCGCACCCGTGCGCATCTGGCCCAAGCAGTCCGCTTGAATCAGCGCCAGCAGTTCGCCGGTCTTGGCTTGGAAAAGCGGAATCATGAATCGCAAGCCTTCCCGGGAGCTTGTGTAAATTTTCATGCCCATATAGCCGCCGTCCCCGTCGACTGCAGCCATATAATGCAGATAGGAATTGTCAGGCAGATGCAGGCGTTGACGAGAATGCGATAGCGCGTTGCCTGCGGCGAGTCGCGCGAATGCGTCTTCGACAGCCTTGATCGCCAAAGACATCGTTAGCAATGAACGAACATCGGATTCAGACAGAAGTAACGCCATGAATGATTTCCTCGCACTCTCCGCTACCCGAAATCGAACAACCAATCATCTCAGTTCGCATTAATTCGGAATCGCAGCACATGCGCATCAGCTCGATCGAGCACCAGCAATTCGCCTTTTGGCGTGAACGCAACGTCGGTGGGCGTTGCATTTTGCCCCCATTCCGGATGCTCGGAGAAATTCACGGTCAACTTCGGCGTCCCGTCCGACGACCAGATTTCCAGCAAGCGCTTCGTCTCGTCGGTGGCGACCACAAAATTCCGCGACACGGCCAAGCCATAGGCCTTTGGAACGTCGCGCTTCGGCTCCAGATTGGTGAAAGGAAAATCCCAGGAAGAGACGTAGCCTACATCGAACGAAAGCTTCTCGATGAGCTGATTGTCCGCATCGGCCACGTACAAATTTCCCTTTCCGCCAACCCGGATGCGACAGGGCGTCCAATGCCGCACAGGCAAGCCTGCAGGTTGCCCCCACACTTGCAGAATGCGCCCGCGCGCGTTCATTCTCGCGATATGCGCCGTTTCAAAATCAGCGACATAAATGTCGTCGTCGTCAGGATCTATGGCGATGCTCGCAGGATGATTCAGTGAGCTTCTATAACGGAACGAGAGGGTGCGGAATGTTTCGCCTTCCGGGGAAAAAATTTGAATCTGCGCCCTTCGAACGTCCACAACAAAGATCGCCTGCCCGGAATCATTGGCAATATCCCAGTTGTTCTCATTGCCCGCCACATCAAAGGCCAGCAATGGATGTCC
Source organism: Candidatus Acidiferrales bacterium (assembly GCA_035295305.1). Lineage (GTDB taxonomy): Bacteria > Acidobacteriota > Terriglobia > Acidiferrales > UBA7541 > DAHUXN01. The sequence goes on from DATGJE010000328.1 coordinate 10,169, forward strand.
CATGGAATCGAATTTCTCGATTTGCGTTGGATTGCCGTCGTTCGCAATGTAGACATTGCCGACCCGATCCGAATTGAACGATTGCGGATCCTGTAATTGCCCCGGCTCCGTGCCTGCGTTACCCCATTCACCGAGATATTGGAGCGGGGGCGGAGGAACACTCTGCGCGGCGTGTTGGGGAGCGGAACACGACGCAATCGCGAGTGCGCAAAAAACGCCAAGTCCCGCGCGGATCAGTTTCCTGCCTCGCTGCCGGACCATTTTTGTCCCGTTCATTCTCTGGCCTTTCCGGAACGCTTTCTTCCCTTTCTCGTCTCTCCCGCGCCGGAATTAATTCGATGCACGGTGGTGAGCGTCATTTCGTACTGGCGATTCTTCTGACCTTTCAGGCCGACGTTGCTGAAGTCAAAGTGCGCCTTGCCGCCCGGCGTCGTTGCGGGCGCGACCTGCACCGGCAAACTACCGCACAGCCCGGGCTCGATGAAGCCTGTTTCGTACCGATGTCTCTTCGGGCTCCAAGTGAAAACGCGAATAAGCGTGAAATCACACGGTCTTCCTTCTCCATCGCGCGTGCCCATAACCAAATATTCCGGCTTAACGGAACCCGTCGAGTCCACCGCGCGATTGATTTCAAACCATGCGACGATGTTGATGTGTTCAGAGCTTTGATATTCGGGAAGCGGCTCCGGTAGACTTAAAGCAACAAGCCGGCCAAGTATCCAGCCGGACACCTGGGCCGCATCTTTCACATTTGCGCGCACCAACCACCAATCCTCCAGGTTCGACGAATCAGACGGGGAGCCGGAGCGCGATTGTTGTCCCACATTCGCGGTTGCTTGTCGCGCAAACATTTCGACGGACGTACCACCGGGCGCGGACGATATCACTTCCCACTGCCGCCCGGGCCGAATGTGAAGGTTGCTGCGAACGCGCGTATCGCCTCGCGCCTGCACGGGCATCGCTTCCGTCTCCTTATTGAGCAGCGCGGCCGCATGCCACAGCGCTGAGCTCAATAGCGAGTCCGATAAGACCCAACCGCGGACGCCCCCCCTCGTCTGGACCAGTGCGTGATCGCCATCGCGTTGAAAAATCTGAACTGGTTCGCCGTAGGAAAGATTGGCCACCACTGCGCGAACTTCCGCGGTGCTGTTCCAAATCGTCGCGCCTTGCAGGCCCACATAGGCCAATTCCAACGAAGGCCTACGGTGCAGGCGCACCTCGCGCACCACCACGGCCGCCATAATTCCGAGCACGAGAACGATCAAGAACGCGCGGCGCATCAGCGAGCATCTCCCCGCCAAACGCCTCCGAGATCCGCGCTGCCCGCTGGGTGAACCGTCGATCTCATTTCGATTGCGTTGTCCACATGGGCTTGAAGTTTGCAAGAATGCGGTTGGCCGAAAGCAATTCAGTCAAACAACGATCCGCCCATCACGCTTGCGCGACGATTCTACCTCATCCGTTATTGTGTCGAATCAATGCTGTGACGTCGTGTGTTCAGTCGTGCCACGGTTCTGCTAGAATGTCGGCCTCTGGTGCGGTCGCGGAAAACTTCAGCAAGGAGTGAAACGATGCATCATTTCGAGAAACTCAAACCGCTGGCTTTGCTGCTCCTCCGGCTCGGCCTCGGGATCATTTTTGTCTACCACGGATTCCCGAAGCTATTCACGCACACGCACCAAGCCCTGCAAGAGTTCACTCACATGGGATTCCCTTCTTATTTCGTGTACGTCGCTGGCATCGTGGAGTTTTTCGGCGGGTGCCTGCTGATTCTGGGATTATTCACGCGAATTGCGGCGCTATTGATTGCGGGCGAGATGGCAATCGCCATCCTTAAGGTACACCTGCCGCAGGGCGGTCCAATGGCTGTCGGCAATTACCAGTTCCCGTTGGCGTTGGCGGTAGCCGCATTCACACTGGTCGCCGTGGGAGCCGGAGCGATATCGCTCGACCGCGCCATCTTCAAAAACAACGCCTAGTCTGCCTGAAAAACACAATTAAACAGACGCGTGGGGGGCTTCTGGCGCCTGAGGAACCGGTTGCACGGGAATCGGCAACGATCCCTCCGGCATAATCAGCCAGGCGACCACGTACACAACCATGCCGGGAACCAATCCCGTGAAGAACGTCACCAACACCCAGAGCAATCGCACGATCGTCGAATCCATTGCGAAATATTCCGCCAGACCGCCGCAAACCCCCGCCATCTTGCTATCAGTAGCCGACCGCTGCAAACGGCGCGGCGGCGCAGTGGACACCGTTGCGTGAGCTTGACGCGCACCGCAGAAATAGCAATAGTTGGAATAGTTGGTGATGTCCCTTTGACACTTCGGGCAATTCATCATGACCTCCAATTCCCGCCTGCTCGACGGGCCTCTACGCGTTCCCTAACTACAGTTACGATCAACCGACCTGAAAGGTTGCACACCTCTCGACAAAGATTCAGAACGCCACCAAATCCCGGACCGCGCGCACGATGTCCTCAGTCTGCGGCAGAATCTCATCTTCGAGTTTCGGCTGGTAAGCGCAGAATGTATCCGTTGCGGCCACCCGCCGCACTGGCGCATCGAGATCTTCGAAAAGTTCATCGGCGATGCGCGCTGCAATTTCCGCGCCGTATCCCCATGAAAGCGAATCTTCATACGCGACAATCACGCGGTTCGTTTTTCGCACGGACGTGGCGATCGATTCCCAGTCATACGGGCTAAGCGTTCGCAGATCCAGAATTTCCATCTCGGTTCCCTGCCGGGCCAATTCCGCCGCCGCTACTTCCGCCCGGTGGACCACCGCCCCGTAAGTAACGACGGTCACATCCGTCCCCTTGCGTGCCACTCGCGCTTTCGCAAACGGAACCATGTAGTCCGCGCCCGGATATGGCGACCGGTTGTAGGGCTGGCGATACAGATGTTTGTGCTCCAAGAACAGCACCGGATCATCGCAGCGAATCGAAGTGCGCAGCAATCCACATAGATCGAGCGCCGTCGAAGGCATCACGACGCGCAAGCCCGGTATATGCGTGAAAATTACTTCTCCGCATTGGCTGTGGTAAATCGCGCCGCCCGTCAAATAACCGCCAATCGCCACACGGATCACTGCGGGACATTTGAACGTGTTCGCCGACCGCCAGCGCATCGTGGCAAACTCATTGCGCAGTTGCATCATTGCCGGCCAGATATAATCGAAGAATTGAATCTCAGGGACTGGCTTCATTCCGCGCGTACCCATGCCGATTGCACGGCCCACAATGTTGGCTTCCGCGAGTGGCGAGTTGAACGCGCGGTCTCCGCCGTAGCGTCGCTGCAAACCAGAGGTCGCTTTGAACACGCCGCCTTTGCCCTTAACCTTCTCGAGGTTTTCTTCGCGGCTGCAATCCGCGACGTCTTCGCCAAAAATAACTATGCGCTCGTCGCGTCCCATCTCATCCATCAGCGTCGCGGAAACCATTTCAACCATCGTGAGCGGCGGGCCCGATAATTCGGGCTCTTTCGCGAAATCAACAGCCGTGGGATCAACATCTGCGGAATAAACAAATTCATAAACTGAATCCGCGGAGGGAATTGCCGCGACGAGAGCCTTGTCAACGGCTTCGAGTATCTCTTTCTCAACGCCGGCTTCCAAAGCTTCCAATTCTCTCTCGTCCAGAATCCCCTCACGCACCAGAAATAATCCAAACTTGGGAATTGGATCGCGGTGTGCTTCGGTTTCGCGCTCGTCGGCGGTCTTGTACAGCTTTTCGTCATCGGAAAGAGAATGGGAATATGGCCGCGTCACATGCGCGTGGAGCAATGCCGGACCCCGCCGCTCGCGGCAATGCGCGACGGCGCGCTGGCATGCGGCATAACTTTCGAGCGGATCTGTTCCGTCGTAATCCTCGATGTGTAGGTTCGGATGATTCGCCACAAGGTGCGCCACGTCACCTCCCGGCGTCTGCACCTCGCAAGGAACTGAAATCGCGTAGCCATTGTTCTCCACGAAAAACACAACCGGTAGTTTCCTGTTCGACGCCGTATTCAGCGCCTCCCAGAACTCGCCTTCGCTCGTCGCACCTTCTCCTCCCGAAACGCAAACTACTTCATCACGCTGGTGCCGGACGGCTTCGCCGAGCGGCGCTGCCTTGGCCTGCGCCAGTGCTTTGGGGAAACGGTCGTAGTACAATGAAGCTTCCGCCGCGCCGACGGCTTGCAGCCATTGCGTTCCCGTCGGCGATGACTTGGAAACAATGTTGTAGTCCTGATGGCCCCAGTGCGAGGGCATCTGGCGTCCACCTGATGCAGGATCGTCCTTCGCGCCGACGCCTTCCAGAAGCATTTCGTACGGAGTGACGCCGAGCATCAGGCACAGCGCGCGGTCACGATAATAGAGATAAAACCAATCGTAGGCGGACTTAAACACGAGCCCAGCGGCGGCGGTCGCAGCTTCGTGGCCCGCGCTGCTGATTTGAAAATAAATTTTATTTTGACGTTTGAGCTGAATCTCGCGATCGTCCAATCGCCGCGACAAAAACATCACGCGGTACAGCCGAATCAATGCTTCGCGGTCGAGGCCGTGATATTTTGCCGCGTCGAACTTGGCGGTCTTGGTTTTGGTCTGCAGAGCCATGGGCTGTTTTTCGCCTCGCGGGACTTGAATCGCTTGGCCATTATAACGGAAGCAATTGCGCCCACCAAATCCAGAGCCGGCGCCGTTCGGAACTCGCCATCAAACCCCGATTCCCGTTTTAGCTAAGGGAATCGAAAAGCTCGGAAGTCTTCTCGAAGAAAGGATCGTTGTGACGAATCACTTCACTCTTGACAGATTTGAACGCGTCGTCGCCGGGGATGCGTTCAATCCAGCTTTGCCCGAGGTGCTTCTCATGGTTTGAGAAATCAAGCCGCACCAATAAGCGCACCGGTTCGGATTCTTCGGACTCCTTTTTCTTGCCTTTGTGTTTCGTCTCGTCTTTCGCCTCGGAATCCTCATTCTTCTCCGGCGATTTTCTCTCGAACTTAAATTGAAGTTTGTTGCCGAGACGGAAGCCCTGCTTCCAACCCTCAATGCGATGGCGCGCCTGCTGGGCTTCTTCTTCGTTCGTGCCAAAATCGAAAATCAGAAAGGTGTGTGCCATATCCATATTCTATCGCGAGCAGTAGTCTCAGACCACAGCGAAAGGAGCTCAATCCCCCTCCGCAGTCGTGGTCATTTCCTCGAGTAAGGCAACCAGCCGGCTCAATTCGTCGTCTAGCCGAGCGGCGGCCTCGCTTGCCAGCGGCCCGTAGCCCCTCAGCCGCTTCGAATCCGATTCCTCTAGGTTGACAATGCTCGCCGAGAGAAGGGCCAGAATAGCCCGCCGCGGTGAGCGAACAGCGGCATCTAGCTCAATCTCCGTATTCAGCCGCCGGATTTCTTCACGTACGCGCGCGGTCATCTCTCTCAGAGCGGCGCTCTGGGCATGAGACAAGTCACTCTTCACTTGACGCAGGACGCCCGGCACCTCCGCCAGACGCGCCTCAATTTCATCGCACATTTGCTCCAAGCCGCGGAGCAGCACGGAAACCACGCGGCGGTGATTTTCGCCGAGCTTTAGTTTTTCGCTCATTTCACCCCTTTTGCACTTGGCGCTCGCCGGGTGCCCCATGCTCGATTTGGGAGCGTGGGGGTTCTCTTGACGCGCGCGGCGAAAACGAAACTCATTACCGATCAAGAAAATGGAAGTGACGGATTCTAAAGTAGTTGTGCTTGCGGGACTGTGCATTCCATTACCGATCAAGATTTGACGTTTTCGGGGGGTTCTTGGCGGCTTTTGGGTGCCTTTTGACCTGTTGCACGGCGCTGGCATCGAATTTTCGCTCCGAGAATGCTAGCACGACGTTGTGCGGGGTGCTAGACGGAGTGGCTGTGGTGTTGGCGGGGGTTTACCCCGCTCAGCCTGACGATTCACAGCTCTGCACGTTGGCGTTCGCGTGCCTATTTCCCGGTGCGATATAGGATTACGCGAACCTTTTCCAGTGTAATTAATCCCCCACCAACCATCTCATCCAGCCGCGGCAGGATCTGCTCGATCCGTTCGCTATACTCCACCACTTCGATCACGATGGGAAGGTCCTGCGACAGCCGCAGAATTTTATCGGTGTGATAAATACTCGAAGAACCGTAGCCACCGACGCCCCGCAGAACGGTCACCCCTGAGAATTTTTCTGTGCGCAGCATCTCGACGATGGCCTGATACAAAGGCTTGCCATGCCAGTGGTCCGACTCTCCAATGTGTATCCGCATCAACGTGCGCTCGCCTTCGAATCGTTCGTGCGTCATCGGCTCTCCTAAATGGCATCGCCCAGGCGAATGCCCGCCAGCATCACGATCAAGCCCAGCAGCACGCTCGCGGCTACGTAAGCCGAACCCTTCACCCATTCACCATCCTCGAGCATGCAAATCGTTTCCCAACTGAACGTCGAAAACGTGGTGAACGCCCCAAAAAGCCCAACCGTCAAGCCGACGCGCCAATCCGGCGAAATCGAAACATGATTTAACGCAAATTTCCCGACCAACCCCAGGAGGAAACATCCTAGAAGATTTACGCTGAGCGTTCCGTACGGGAAGCTCGAGCCTGATCGATGCTGCACCGCGCCTTCGAGGCCATACCGCGCCAGCGTTCCCGCAACACCAAATACCGCGAGTAATAATATACGCACCTTCGCTCCCTTTTCTGCGCCACGAACCCTAAAACAAAAAAACTCCTGGAGCCTCGCGGCAGCCAGGAGTCATCAGCTCTTCCGAGCGGTTTAGGCGAACTCCATCGCCTTTCGTAATTTCGATCTCAATTGTACACGGATGCGGCAGTCGCCCAAAGAGCAGTTCGCCATGCGCGTCCCTGCTTCACCGCAATGTGCTGTTCCCGGAAATCTGAAGAATCCGATTGCGGCTTGCTTTGGCGAGTGCTAGTCTTAGCGAACAAAAGGCGAAGGAGGAACAGTCTGCCCCCATCTCTAGCCGTCCGTCCGTGCGCCACCCTGGACGTGATTCGCGACGTTCTGGGCGAACTAACCGCTCGCGACCGTTACGGCGAAGTCCTCACCGCCGTCCACCACATCCCTGCGCGTGACGCGCAGTATACGCCACTCCCCGGATGGGTGAATCGGCGCTTAGCGCGAATCTACCACGCCAAAGGCGTCGAACAGCTCTACACCCACCAGGCGCAGGCGGTCGATAAACTTCACGAAGGCAAGAACATTGTCGTGGTTACTCCGACGGCCTCCGGCAAGACGCTTTGTTACAACTTGCCAGTAGTGAACGCCATTCTCGAAAACGCTGATACGCGCGCTTTGTATCTGTTCCCCACAAAAGCCCTGGCGCAAGATCAGCTTGCCGAGTTGCACGACCTTGCAACCCGCCTCGACGATTGCTTTGGCGTTTTCACCTATGACGGCGATACACCGGCGGACGCGCGCAAGGCCATACGTGAGCGCGGCCATATCGTGCTTACGAATCCCGACATGCTGCACACGGGGATTTTGCCGCACCATACAAAATGGATGCAGCTCTTCGAAAATCTTCGTTATATCGTTCTCGACGAGCTGCACACATATCGCGGCGTCTTCGGCAGTCATCTCACAAACGTCTTGCGGCGCCTTCGCCGCATCGCACAATTCTATGGCTCGAATCCAATTTTTATTTGCTGCTCCGCCACCATCGCCAATCCCGGAGAACTGGCTTCGCGCTTGATCGAGGATCAAGTCGAAGTCATTGACGAGAATGGCGCGCCATCTGCGGAGAAACTTTTCGTCTTCTATAACCCGCCTGTCGTGAATCGTAATTTAGGTATCCGGCGCAGCTATTTGAACGAAGCGACGCGCGTGACGAAGGAATTGCTCGCGCGGAATCTGCAAACCATTCTTTTCGCGAACAGCCGTCTACATACAGAAGTGATGCTTACATATCTGCGACAGGCCTTCCCAGCACCTCCCGGCCGCAGCGAACCAATTCGTGGCTATCGTGGAGGCTATTTGCCCGGCGAACGCCGCGAAATCGAGCGCGGCCTGCGCGACGGCAAAATTCGGGGCGTGGTCTCGACCAATGCACTGGAATTCGGCATCGATATCGGCTCGCTGGATGCCACGGTGCTTGCAGGCTATCCGGGGTCAATTGCATCCACCTGGCAGCGTGCGGGACGAGCCGGCCGCCGCAGCGGGACTTCCTGCGCCGTTATGGTTGCTTCGTCGGCGCCGCTTGATCAGTTCATCATTCAACATCCGGAATATTTCTTCGGGCGTTCGCCCGAGCATGCTTTTGTTCAGCCCGACAACCTCGAAATCCTTGTGAACCATCTGAAGTGCGCCGCCTTCGAACTGCCGCTCTCTCCGAACGAGCATTTTGGAGAAATTGATCTTTCAGCGATTTGCGAACGCCTTGCCGAAGCGGGCTTTCTACACAAAAGCGGCGGCCACTGGCATTGGGCTCAGGAAGCGTATCCAGCCGATACGATCAGCCTGCGTTCGGTCACTTCGGATAATTTCGTGATAATCGACGAGAGCGGTGATGCGACGGGCGACTCTTCGGGCCCTGAGGTGATCGGCGAAGTGGACTTTTCAAGCTCCCTTACGACGGTGCACCCGAAAGCCATCTACATCCACCAGGGCCAGCAATATCACGTCGAGCGTCTCGACTTCGACGAACGGAAGGCTTACGTGAAACGGGTCAACGTGGATTATTTCACCGACGCCATTCGCTATACGCAGGTTCGCGTATTAGAAATTGCCGCCGAAGAGCCTGCGGCCGGTCCTTCCTCTCGTGCTCATGGCGATGTGCTCGTGCGCTCGCAAGTGATCGGCTTCAAGAAGATAAAATTCTTCACAAATGAAAACGTGGGAGCCGGAAAGCTCGAGTTGCCCGAAAACGAAATGCACACGACGGCGTTCTGGGTCACGCTCAACAGGGGGCTGGTCGCCTCACTTCCCTACTCTCTTTCGGATCGACAGGGCGGGATGTTTGGACTGCTGCACGCGCTCGAATCCGTCGCCACTCTTCTGCTGATGTGCGACCGCCGCGACTTAGGCGCAACGATTGGCGAGCACGCGCCAAAACCGGGAGTCGAGGAAGAATGGGAGCAGCTTCCGGAAACTGCAACTGATCCAGCTGAGACGAAAGAATTCTTCGAGCCAAATTTATATCTGTACGACGCTTACCCCGGAGGCATCGGCTTCAGTGAACCGCTCTATCGCGCCTCCGGCATTCTTCTCGGTCGTACACGCGATTTAATCTCTGCGTGCGCGTGCGAAAAGGGCTGCCCGTCGTGCGTGGGAGCTTTGGGTGAGCGGCAAGAGCATGCCAAAGAAGCGGCGGTCGATATTCTCAGACGGCTCGTGGGTCAGGACTAACTTGCCGCTGAAACTCAAAGACAAATTCTCCAGCATCAAGGCGCTGCGCCCAGCCCCGCGGCGCAGCTCATTATCAAGTGACAATGGTGAACTCCGCTCTGCCGAGAATGCGGATAGTCTTGCGACCCTTCTCGGCGCAACACTCCAACGAAACCATTACGGCGAGCATTTCTCGATCCGCCGCTGGTTTTCGGAGCCATGTGAATTCGCGCCTCATCCGGATGTGCTGCGCCTAATTGCTCCCGGTGCCTCGAACGGCACGGTTGACCCGCAGCGTTGGCTGTTTCTCGACACGGAAACGACGGGGTTGTCCGGCGGCTCGGGCACATATGCATTTCTCATTGGACTCGCATGGTGGGACGCCGGTGGCCTGGAGGTGGAGCAATTCTTCATGCGCGACCATAGCGAGGAGCACTCTGTGCTGCTGGCGCTGCGCGAGCGCATGGCGGAACGGCCGATTCTTGTCACGTACAACGGTAAGTCATTCGATTGGCCATTGCTCGAAACGCGTTTCCGCATGACGCGCGCAATCGAGCCGTTGGCGCCACTCGCCCATCTCGACCTGCTCCATCCGGCCCGCCAGCTTTGGCGCTTGCGCGTTGGAAACGCGCGCCTCGCTCAACTGGAGCGCCACGTTCTCGGCTGGGAACGTGAAGGCGATGTGCTTTCTGATCTGATTCCACAAATTTATTTTGATTTCTTGCGCACTGGCTCGGCTGAACCGCTCTTGCCGGTTCTTCGTCATAATCAAATGGACTTGCGAGGACTGGCCGCCATCTCGCGCAAGATATTTTCGTTATTGGCATCGCCGGAAAACGAAAACTCAGACGCATTTGAGCTTTATGGCGCGTCCCGTATTTTCAGCCGGCGCGGCGAACGCGCCCGCGCGCGCGAACTTCTTGGCCACACGCTTGATGCCGGACTGCCCGAGAAGCTTCACCGAAGCGCCCGGCGGCAATTGGCTCGATTGGCAAAACGAGATCGCGATTACGATCTTGCGCTCTCGCTGTGGGAAGAGCTGAGCCGCGAACACCGAACTGGGCTCGCGGAAAGCATCGAGGCGGCCATCGAACTAGCGATGCATTATGAACACCGGGTTCGCGATCCGGAGCGTGCGGCGGAAATTATACGCGCTGCCCTTGGCACTCTGGCTGGCCATTCAAATCGTTCAAATACAGACCGCACGGGCGCCCGCGGTTTCAGAAACCTGCGAACCAGATTGGAGCACCGATTGAACAGGCTCGATCGCAAGTCCGCACGCTCTCTCACTCTGCAGCGGTAGCACTCTGGCTCTATTTCGAGAGCACAGTCTCGCGTGTGAAGCGGTCAGGCCCTTCGGAGTCTGCCAGGGTGCCGCTTGGCTCCGCGGGCCAGCCGAGTTGAGCGTCAATGCGATCAAATACGCCGCGGTCAGCACCTTCGACGCTCAGACATTCATCTTGAAAGCATCGCAGGTAAGCGCTCCCGAAGCTCGCAAACTCCGGCCCTCCCGTTACAGGTTGCTTGACGGCATATTTCTTTTCGAACGCTTCGCTATAAGCGCCGAAGAAAGATTCCGCATCCTTTTCGTTGTCGAGAGCAAGCAGAACGACCAGTATCGTCTGCTTTGTCTCCTTGTTTTCAAACAGCGCGTAACGGTCCCCATGCCACATGGATGCAAAACGCTCCGCTCTGCTCGCGTCGAGGAACTGTTTCAACACTTCGCCGAGCGCAAATTCGCCGACTACGTTTTGGTCCAGCTTATTCCAGCCGCGTGGAATCGCCGATTTCAAATCGGGCAGCGCAACGGCGATGGGCTTCACATCTTGAAGATAAAGGCTGGGGTGCAAAATCTGCTGTGTTGAAACGGGCGGATTCTCAAAAACTTTCTTAAAATCCGGCCATCCCGAAGTCGCTTTCAAAACCTGTTGGGTGAAAACGGCGCCATCAAGGTAGGGAAAGAGCAGCTCGTCACGTATGAACTGCGGCGCTTTCGCGAGATTCGGATCCTTGTCCATCTCGCTTGCCACGCCCGATTCGATGAACGGAGCGATATCAGGCACATCACGAACGCTGGTGTGCATACCATCCAAGCTGTAATCCATCATGGCCGCTACCGCCGAACCTTCGACTACCGCATCCCGCGCCAACGACGAATCGTCGTTCTCACGCACGGCCTTTTGCCACTTGTCGAGATGGAAATACTGGTCATCAAGGGCATGCGTCAGCTCGTGAGCCATCACTGGCTTCTGCTCCACCGGATCGATCCAGTCCGCAATGAAGAATTCCTTTTTCTCGGGATCGTAAAGGCCTGCGACTTGATCGGTCAGCACGTCGAGCAGAAAGGAATCGAGCGGAAATCCCTTGGGGATCAGGCCGAAAGCCTCCAGAGTGCGCTGGTCCGCATAACGCTTCTGTGGCGATTCATCCTTCTTCTGCTGCTCAACGAGGTACTGACGAATCTCCGCCTTCGTTCGGATGCTTTTCTTCAGAGACGATTTCGCAGGAAGATCCAAAATCTTGCTCATCACTTGGAGAACTTGATCGGCCGCAACGAAGAATTCCTCATTGGTTTGGGTATTTGTTTCAGAACTGTGACGAGTCGTGAGCGCAGAGGCCGCGAACGTCGTCCCAATAGCTATTGCAAACACACAAATCAACGGAATCCAGCTCTTGGTTCGCATATTGCCTCGCTCCGATAGGATGGCAAACGGGCGAAAATAGTTTCCACGTTCTTTTCGAGCTTATCAGGAATGCCGCGGACAACCGGTGAATCGATTAACAATGAAGTAAGCGAACTACAAAATGGGCAGCGCGGTGAGGCGTCACTCTCGCACTTGTATGCGCGACTGAACTGTGCGATAAAGCACTGTTCTGATTTCATAACAAGCTGATAACTTTGCTATAATTTTAGTTCACCCACGACCCAATCTTGGAGTTCCACCGCTATGTTTCCCGGAATCTGCCTTCGCCAAGTTCGCGAGCGTCTTGGGCTAACGTACCGAGATGTGGAGCAGGCAAGTTATGAGCTCGCGCAGCGTCACGGCCGCCCGGAATTCATAGTTCACATCAGTCGCTTGGCAGACTTCGAGAATTCGGGCGTAGTCCCGAGTCTACACAAGCTATTTAGCCTCTGCAGTATTTATCACCTGGACTTGCAGGAAGCATGCAAATGGTATGACGTTCCACTCGCCGACATTTTCGGCCCTGCCACTTCACAGGCTCCGCCTCGAACTCACATGGCCGCGCCACCCCGGGTCGTTCGTTTGCCGATTCATTTTGATCCGGCATTCGATCCCAGGCGGACGAGCTACCTTACCCGCATGGTGGAGAGTTGGGGACATTTCGAGGCAGCCATCCTAAAAAACGGCCACAATTATCACTACGGCTACGTTGGACAAGACGACCACTGGATGGAGCCCCTACTCCGTCCCGGTGCACTGGTCCTCGTCGATCCGCAACGACAGAAGGTGGAAGCAGGTGGGTGGCGCAATGAAGCGGAAAGGCCCATCTATCTCGTCGACATCCGAGGAGGTTACCGCTGTTGTTGGTGCCTGATGGAAAAGGGCAGGCTCGTCTTGCAGCCACATCCCCTCTCTACGAGTGTGCCGGAAGCGTATCGTTGCCCCGACGAAGCGGAAGTTGTTGGACAAGTGGTTGGTGTGTCTATGCGTCTGGTTGCGGATTAGGGCCCTCTTCGGCAATCAGGTCCAGCAAAACGCCAATGTTCGAACAGAAAAGCTCGCGCAAATAAGACGGAACGCCAGACGGAATAAGCACTCTGTAAAATTCGTGCTCCTGCCAACGTCCGGCAATCTCGCCGGCGCGGCCGCCGAGGCCTTCCAGGCATTTCCGCAACTCCCCTTCCTGTCGTTCCAGAGATGTTTCCAAAATCCTCTCAAATAATTCCTGGTGGCACAGCCAAAGTGCCTGGTGAACCGCCGGTTCGGAATAGATCGTCTCTAGCCCTGCATGCCGGTACCGGCCCGTCCCCATGTCTCGGAGCGTCGCTACGTGCAGCAAGCGGCAAAGGTCTCCCGGAATTCCCGCAAGTGTAGTCGAGGCGAAATCCTCGATTACGCGGTGGTTCTGTTGGAATTCATCTAGAGCTTCCATTTTCTAACCTGTTCTGTCGTCGGAACATTTCGATCCCATCAACTCCTGCTGTGCTGCGTGCATGACATATACGCCCGCAGGAGGTCTTCCACGATGAAACGGACAATCGCTTTGCTCTTTGTTCTTGCGTTACTGTTGGTGATAGTAGCCCCGGCGAGTTTCAGCGTCAACACGCAGTCGGTAAACACTTGGTCGAGTCCGACCGTTTGGGCGGATGGCGGTACTCCAATGCCTCCGTTCCCCGATATAGCGGCTTCGACGACTCATTTGTGGGCCGACGGCGGCACTCCAATGCCTCCGTTCCCGGACTTATCGGTGCCTTCTGCGATTAGAGCTAATGCCTAAGGCAACGAAACGCCGGGGTGCCTTCCGGTAGACGTAACCGACATCGAAATGGTATAGTGCACCCCGGCGTATGGGCCTTTCGTTATTTGAGTCCGTCCATTGGGCGGCCACCGTCCTCATTGAGGTTGTGGTCTTAACTTTCGCTCTGCGCCGGAAGCTTTTCGATCAACTTCCGGTCTTCACAATCTACCTCTGTATTCTGGTTGCGAATGAGGCAATCGTTTCGCTGACCTACTCGTTCGCTGGAATCAGATCGCATACGTCTTTCTATGTTTATTGGGCGATGCAAGCTGTTCAGGTATCGATTCGCGCAATCGTTGTGTACGAAATATGTCAAGCCCTTCTGTCCCGGTACACAGGCATTTGGAAGCTCTGCCGTCCGCTGTTGATCACGCTGGGATTGGTGCTTGCCGGCAGCGCTGCGGCCACATCTCGGCAGCGAGTGCATCCAATTTCAGCGACCACGTTGATGGCAGAACGAGGCTTGGAATTCACGGTGGTCAGCATTTTAATTTTCGGACTGATTTTCTGCCGGTATTACGGTGTCTGGATCGACAGGCACTTGGCGTGGATTGCGCTGGGTCTCGGATTTTATTCCGCGGTACAGGTCGCCAATAACACGTTTCTTAGGGGTGAGCCAATGACCCATCTTCCTGTTTTGCAAATTATCCGTCAAACATCGTTCAACATTGCGACGATTTTCTGGCTCGTGGCCTTGTGGAAGCCGCTTCCCGCCAGGCAGCCGGCACCGGTCCTTCTGGGTCCGGGTGAATACGATCGTCTCGCACCGCAGATGACTTTGCGGCTTCGCGAATTGAATAGCCGTTTGCTGGAGATGTGGAAATGACAGTTTTTTTGGCCGTTCTGGCTTCACTCGCGATTCTTCTCGCTGTATTCTGGCTTTTGTTCGGCTCGCCAGCGGCTGAACCATCTTTATCCTTTGACACACGCGAGATCGAGAAGGTTCTTCCGGTAAACTGCCGGCATTTTCCGCAGATCAGCCAGTTGCTGAGCCAGGAAGACATTCAATTCATGCGTGAGCGAGCGCCGCATCACATTCAGAGTAAATGGCGTGGCGAGCGCCGCAGGATCCTCAAACAATACCTAAGCGGGCTGCGGCAGGACTTCGGGCGTCTCGAGCGATTGGCACGCCTGATCGCCGCATTCTCCCCCGAAATCCGGAAACGGCAAGAATGGGAGTGGGTTTGGCTCGCTCTACAATTCCACTTTTCCTATCGGATGGTAGCGCTGAAACTTGCTATGGGCAGTTTCTCTCCGGAAGGGCTTGCTGGACTCACAGAGATGATTGCTGGATTAACCAGCGAGTTGGAAAATCGCATGGCTCTGATCGCGGAACATTCTCCTTCGCGCATGCGCACGGATGTTGGCGGGTGACCTGTGCGCGCACTCAGCAGTTAGCACTTATCGACGCACTTTGAAAACCGCCGAATTCGCGCACATCGCTCGCCGAACGTAACTCGTACGCCCCTCGCAAAGACAATACTGCCTTATGCCTGTTACACGGAGCCTTATAATGGGCGGACTGGGAGAATGCATTGTCTGGGGAAAAAATTCTTGTCTGTGACGACGAAGAAGCGATTCGAGAGGTCGTTTCGACCCTCCTAGAAGCCCAGGGGTACCACTGCACGGTCGTGCCCGACGGTTTTCAGGCCCTGCAGGAAATCAAGAATGACTCGCATGATCTGGTCCTCAGCGACATCGTAATGCCAGAAATGGACGGTATGCGGCTGTTGCGGCAGGTCCGCTCACAGGATGAGGACATTCCGGTCATCATGGTCACCGCGATGCATGACATTTCTATCGCCCTCGAAGCAATTCGCGCCGGAGCCTACGATTACATCCTGAAACCCTTCGAGAAGGATCAGCTTTATCACAGCGTCTCGCGTGCTCTGGAGCATCGGCATCTTGTACTCGAGAATCGTTCCTACCAGCAAGAACTCGAGCACCTCGTCGCCAAACGTACCCAGGAGCTTTCTTTGACCCTGCGTGACCTTGAGCAATCGTATGACTACACTCTCGAAGCGCTCGGCGGCGCGCTTGACGCGAAGGACGCCGAAACGGAAGGCCATTGCCAGCGTGTGACCGCGATCACGATCCTCATTGCGAAAATCATGAAAGTCGAGCGCGACCAGTTGCGACACATCGCTCGTGGCGCCTTCCTCCACGACATCGGGAAAATGGGAATCCCGGATCAAGTCCTGCGAAAGCCTGGTCCGCTCACGGACGAAGAACGTGTGCTTATGCGGCGCCACTGCGACATCGGCTACACGGTGCTGAACAAGATTCCCTTTCTAAAAGATGCCGCCGAAATTGTCCTCGCACACCAGGAATGCTACAACGGCAGTGGTTACCCGCGTGGTTTGAAAGGCGAAGAAATTCCCCTTGGAGCCAGAATATTTGCCGTGGCCGACACGCTTGATGCCATGTGTTCCGATCGGCCCTACCGCAAGGCTTTGCCAATTTCGGCGGCTCGCGACGAAATCAAAAAGTTCTCGGGAACGCAATTCGATCCTCGCGTCGTGTCCGCGTTTGTTTCCAAACCAGACGAATTCTGGAGCGAGCTACGCAAGAACATCGGCGACCCATTCAGATATTTGCAAATGGATGAACGCTAGGGACCATTTGGCGCGGGATTCGCGCCATAGTAACCCGATCGCACCTTCCGGCGCGTACTTCTGTTATCATATGGTCTCGTTCGAGTAATTTTGTTCAAGGAGAGAGGTGCATGAAGCGAATCGTTACGATGGCGGCCGCACTGCTCCTGGCGCTTTCCGTTTTGTCGTTTGCGACGCAAGCGCAGGATCAGCAAGCGGCAATCACCACGACGAACCTGAAGGTCGGCGACGTTGCTCCGAGTTTTTCTTTGCCCAGCGATCAACATACTTCAGTGTCACTGGACAGTTTTCGGGGCAAGAAGAACGTCATCCTAGCCTTCTACGTTCTCGCTTTTACAGGTGGTTGAACGAAGGAACTCCAGGCCTATCAGGCTGATCTGGCCAAGATTGAAGCAAGTGATTCGGTTATTTTCGGCGTTAGCATCGACAGCCCTCCAGCCAACGCAGCATTCGCGAAGCAGATCGGCGTCACCTTTCCTCTGCTGAGCGATATGAACCGCACCGTTCTGAAGCAATACGGAATTGTGCAACCTTTCCCTATGGGAACAGACAAAGTGGAATTTGCGCGGCGCACGACGTTTGTAATTGGCAAAGATGGCGTGATTAAGCACATCGATTTCGACACAACCGCCATCGACCCCACATCCGCCGTAACAATTTGTACGGGCCTTCACGAAAAACACGGAACGTAATACCTAACAGGGCTTGCGGGGGCTGAGACGAACTCAGCCCTTGCGAAATCTCTCTGCCTGCCAAGTGTCTTTTGATTCCCTTGCGGCACACACGCACCAGATGCGCGCTTGCCACGCGGAATCATTTTCGTCTGGAATGGCGCGTGCGAAATCCGAAAATGAATTAATTCAAATGAAGAACGATTTCGGACACCGAGTTGGAAGGAGCATGAAACGTGGCGGGAACACGATCGACCGACTCGCGGTGCACGTTGCGTCGAATACAGAGAAGCGAGAAAAAGCCCACAACAATCGACGTGGCCGGAATCACAAGAATAAGAATCCCGTGCCGCAAGGCCGCCTGGGCGGCCGGCCCGGTAGCTGCGGCGTCGCTATAGCAAAGAGCGCAGCCCTGAGCAAAAGTTGCTGAAGCACAGAGCGCCGCAGAAACTCCTGCAACGAGCATCTTAAGAACGGTCCGCATCTTCAAAACCTCTTCGGTCGCTACTGCTTCTATTTTCCACCAATTCCGACTTAAAACCAATACCTCATGGGTGCAAACGCACAATCCGCAGGCTATCCGGAAACACAAAAATCAAAATCATAACCAGGCAGAAAACCAGAGTAGGAACGATAATCAAGAACAGACCGAGCTTCTCAAAGCGCAAATGCATGAAATACGCCACAATCAGGGCAGACTTAATCAGCGAAAGTCCAATCAGGAGTACAAGCATCAGGTGCGGTTCGAGTCTCATGTACGCAAGAAGAACTTCGACACCCGTCAAAATAAGCAGCCAAAACCAAACCCACATGAACAGTTTTTTTGTCCCGGGCTGGTGCGTTTCCAAGGCAGTGGTATCATGCGCGCTCATCGCTCGATTTACTCCTCAGCCTTTCAGGTTGACGGACATCAAATAGACCATCGGGAAGATAAACATCCACACCAAGTCCACGAAGTGCCAGTACAGGCCGCTCACTTCGACGTGATCCGCATTGAATTTTCTGCGGCCGAAGCCCAGCGCGATAA
>DATGJE010000329.1:0-4374 GCA_035295305.1 Candidatus Acidiferrales bacterium
CTACCAGGCTGTTCAGCCAGCGCGGTATCGTCCCCACAGCCATGGATTTTCTCTTCCGCAGGCTACGAGGATCGGAGAATTCGGCCTCAATTCTACCGCGCTTTTGCAGTCACCACAAATTATGAAATGCCGGCCTCGTCATAGGGGGCGGTGCCGTTCGCATCCCAAAGCGACGCATCATAGAAGAATTCCATCAATAGAGATCGATTAGGCGGTTACTAAGCGGAAGACCGCGAGTTGAAGAGCCGGTTGCGAAACGGCAGCAAGGGCAGAAAACCGGTGAGCAAGAGCACGAACGTCTCTGGCTCCGGATTGGGTGACACAGTTGCAAGAGAGTTCGGCTGCCACGATCCGCAAGCGGAGGTATTTACGCAATTTGGATCCAGGCTGACAAGAATTGCGTCCCCGGAGGGCAATCCATCGCAATTGGTCTGACCATTCAGGCCACAAGGACCAAGCCCCGAGAAGAAGGCATTCACCATATTCGTACCTGACACCGAGCCGGGTCCAGTGATCCCGATCGAGCAGTTCTGGAAAAAAGGGCCGCCGTCGCATTCAAAAATGGTCTCATTCGAGGGAGCCAGAAGCGAGAAGGTTAAACTGGTCCACGTGAATCCCGTATCGTTTTCAATATCAAAGACGCCGCCGCCGTCGTTTTCGACCTGCAAACCAAACGAACCGCCGGTGGCGATGATGCACGGATTCGTGGTGTTACAAGTGGGGTCGCGCAGGATGACCGATGGATCCAAGGGGGCTGTGTCGGCGCGGACTACAGTTGCCGACAAGGCCAGCGCAAAACCAATGGCGAGAGCGCACAGCGTCTTCATAATACCCCCTTATTGAGCACAACAAGAGCTTTTGGGAATCCAGCTCCATTGAGCAAACAGAAGTCCAAAAACAGTTATTTTGGGTGCCGATGCTAACCAGTTTTGTTTCAGCACGATAAAACTGACCGGTTGCGATTTCTGGCAGCAGTTTCCCAAAGACTGCAAAGGTTTTCGACTTTTGCGCAAACGACCCTCCATAGGTGCATTCGTGCTGGCCAATTAGAGTACGTCTGCTAAAATCCTCGCGTCGGGCGACAAAACGGGGAATTCCGAATTGGAACAGGCAAGGATTGCCAGGACTTATTACGTTTCGGGAGCAGTGCAGGGCGTAGGGTATCGATATTTCGCGCAGAGGGTTTCGATACGACTAGGGTTGGTTGGATATGTGAAAAATCTGGGCGATGGGCGTGTGGAAGTGTACGCGATTGGCGAGCGAGAGCAACTCGTGGTGCTGAAGAAGGAACTCGAGCGCGGACCGCGAGCCGCGTCCGTGGCTGAAGTCGCGGAAGAAGAAACGGAAGTGGAAGAAAAATATACGCACGGTTTCACCATCGAGCATTCGTTTTGAATGAATGCACACCGGAAGCAACAAGTGCTTCAGCGAAAGGACAAACCAACCGAATGGAAGATCTGAAGAAACTGATCCGCGAAGTTCCCGATTATCCGAAGCCCGGAATCTTATTTTACGACTTGACGACACTGCTGCAGGACAAGAAGGGATTCCACGATTTGATCGAGAGATTGGGAGACAAATTCGAGGGGAAGAAGATTGATGTAGTGGCGGGGATCGAAGCGCGAGGATTTATTTTTGCGCCAGCGCTGGCGTACCGCCTCGGGGCCGGGTTCGTGCCGGTACGAAAGCCGAACAAGTTGCCATGGAAGACCGCGCAGGTGACGTATCAGCTCGAATACGGCACGGATAAGCTCGAAATTCATCAGGACGCCGTGAAGCGCGGTGAGCGCGTGCTGGTCTGCGATGACTTGCTTGCGACGGGCGGGACTGCAGCGGCGGCGGTGCAACTGCTGAGTCAACTCGGCGCGGAAATTACTGGAGCGGCGTTTGCGGTGGAGCTCACTTTTCTCAAGGGACGCGCAAAGCTCAACGGAACAGAAGTGTTCTCGCTGATTCAGTACGACAAGTAAATTCAAGACTTAGATTATCTACGAAGCAAGCCCGCGGTGGCGGAGGGCTTCGAACAGGACGACGCCGGCGGCGACGGAGACGTTGAGGGAGCGAACGGGGCCAGTGGTGGGAATGGAAACTAGGAAGTCGCAACGTTTGCGGACGAGATCGTGCAGGCCCGTACCTTCGCTTCCCATGACGATTCCGATGCGGCCTTTATAATCCACTTCGGTGTAACTTTTCTCCGCGTGCTCGTCGAGGCCAATCAACCAAAAGCCAGCTTCTTTGAGTTGCTCCATGGCACGCGCCAGATTTTTCACGCGCGCGACAGGCAGATGCGCGAGTGCGCCGGCGGAGACGCGCGCTACAGTGTCCGTTAGTCCGGCAGCCCGTCGCTCGGGGATGATAAGTCCAGCAGCGCCTGCAGCGAGAGCCGTGCGAACGATTGCGCCGACGTTGTGCGGGTCCTCGATACCGTCGAGAAGAACGAGCAACTGATCGACGGCTTGGGCGTCACGTTGCGAATGGCCGGCGAGAATATCTTCGATGTCCAGGGCTTCACGTGCGGCGGTAAAAGCCACGACGCCCTGGTGATGTTCCGCGGCCGCGGCGCGGTCGAGTTGGATGCGATCCTCGAAACGCACAGGAACGCCGCGCGAGCGCGCGAGGTCGAGAATTTTCTGTATGCGGCCGCCGTGTTGTCCACGGGCGATGAGGATGCGGTCGAGCGGATGCCCGGCAACGAGCGCTTCCTCGACAGCATGAAATCCCGCCAGGTGGTTCATTAAACGTATTTCTCCCAAGCGACTTGTTAGCTTTCGATGGTGGCGATGACGTGAGCAGCAAGGGCTTCGCCGCGACCGATTTCACCGAGGCCTTCGTGCGTCTTGGCCTTCAAGTTGATCTGCTCGGCGGTGATGCCGAGGGCTTTTGCGAGAGCCGCGCGCATGGCCGGAAAATGAGGACCCAGCTTGGGGCGCTCCGCGACCACGATGGCGTCGATGTGGCGGATTTTCCAATTTTTGCGTTCGAGGTACTGGCGGACCTGACGAAGAAAAACCAGACTCGAAACGCCACGCCACTTGGGATCGCTGTCCGGAAAATGGGTGCCGATATCGCCAAGACCGGCGGCACCGAGCAAGGCGTCGCAAATGGCATGACCCAGAACGTCGCCATCGGAATGGCCCACGGAGCCTTTTTCAAAAGGGACTTCGATGCCCCCGATCATTAATTTGCGATTGACGGCGAGACGATGAAGATCGTAGCCAATTCCAGAACGCGCGATGCGCAAGTGTTCAGCGCCCTGAGTGCGTTGCGCGGCGGTGGTCTTCTTTGAAGTTTCCGTCATCCCGGCTTTTTGGAACTGCTTGCGAAGTTTCGCGTCGGAGGCAAGGATGGCCGCGAGAAGGTGCGTCGGCGTGACTTGCTCGGAATGAAGTTTTTTCGCAAGTTCGGGCGCAGCAACAAGGGCGCGTTTTGCCTTCGCATCCAGAGGAATCTCGCCGGTGGCCTGACTCGCCGAGTGAAGGCTCTCAGGCGAGAGTCGAGCCAGCTTCAAGGGCAGCTTCGTCCAATTTACATTGCGGAATATCGCCGGGCTCTCTTTGCGAATGCCCGCGAGAAGGTGGGGCAAACCGATATTCTTGGATTTTTCCGTGATGGCGGCGAGCCGAGCCATGAAGATGCAGCGGCGCGCTTCTTCGTTGAATTTCTCGAACATGATTATTTGTGATGGCGCTCCTGGTCGAGGTAGAAACGGGCGAGTTCCATGTCGGCGGGCCGGGTGATTTTGATGTTGCGCTCGGAGCCGTGGACGACATAGACATCGCGGCCCGTGCGCTCGACGAGAGCGGCTTCGTCGGAGGCGGTGAAGCCGTCCTGTTCGGCGCGCGCGAAGGCGTCTTTCAACACGGCAATCTGAAAGGCTTGCGGCGTCTGAGCGAGAACAATTCGTTCGCGCGGAATGGTGGCGGAAATCAGCGCGACGTCCTCGGGAAGCGTGGCGCGGCGAACTTCCTTGACCGTGTCGATTGCCGGAACGCCGAGAATCGCGGCGCCGCGCGCGCGAGCTTCGGCGATGACGCGATCGACTTGCTCGCGTGTAATGAACGGGCGCACCGCATCGTGGACAAGAACCAACTCCGTGTCCGCCGAGATTTTCGCCAGGGCATTGCCGACAGACTGCTGGCGCGTCTCACCGCCGGTCACCACGCGGACGGGACGGCCGAAGTCTTCCTTTGACAACCGCCGTTCGAGCGACTGAACTTCGTCGGGACGGGTGGCAATTAAAAATTCCGAGATGGCCGCGCACTGCGATAAACGCCGAAGCGTGAATACGACAATGGGTACGCCGTCGAGTTCGAGGAATTGCTTGGGGACGTCGGAACCCATACGGGTGCCGAGTCCGGCAGCGGGAAGGATGGC
>DATGJE010000330.1:0-13343 GCA_035295305.1 Candidatus Acidiferrales bacterium
AGACAACTTCACGCGAATCAGCTCCGCACCAAGCAACTTCGCACGAAGCGCCGCAGCGCGATGAACACGAAAGATGAACACGAAAACTGACGCTGCTCCCGCCGAGCCCGCGCGAAAACCGCGCCTGTCATTATTTTTTGCAACGGCGTGCGGCGCGGGTTATCTCCCGAAAGCGCCTGGCACGTGGGGCTCGCTCGTCGGCGTGCTCATATACTGGCTGCTCTGCCGGATCCCGACCAGATTGACTTCCACAATGGATGTAGGCAAGGTGACGGCAATCTTGCCTGGCGGGGCCGCGATTCTTACCGGAGCAGCTGTTGCGTTAATGGGCGTCGTTGCCGCGACGAAGGTCGCAAAATTCTCTCGCACTAAGGACCCACAATTCGTAGTCATTGACGAAGTCTCCGGACAATATTTTACGTATTTATTCGCGCTCGCGCCGCTCAACTGGAAATATTTGGCTCTGGGTTTTATACTTTTTCGCGTGTTCGATATTTGGAAGCCTTTTCCGGCGCGCCAAGCCGAATCGCTGCCGGGGGGCTGGGGCATCATGGCGGACGATTGGGCTGCCGCCGTTTACGCCGCCATAGGAATTTGGATTGCCAGAGGTTTAGGCCTATAAAGGTGTGGGGGATTTGCGGTTGAAAACGAACGGCATCCCGAAAATTGAGCGCGTGCAACCGCGGGCGGCGATCCCCGGCGGCGAGATCACGATTCACGGCGCGGGCTTTGCGAACGGAAACCACGCCCGTCCTGCGGTGCGTTTTGGCAGCGCGGAGGGCAGCGTCGTGATGGCGTCGGAGAACGTCGTGGTCGCGCGCGTGCCCGATGGGGCTGACGGCGGCGTGCTGCGCGTCCATGCGGGGCAGACGGAGAGCCAGCCGTTCCCGATTTCGATTGGCTCACTCGTTGCCGACAATTTGCATCCCGTGGCGAATCCCGCCGTTGACCGCGAAGGAAACACATATGTGACATTCAGCGGGCAGCGCGGTCAAAAAGTTCCCGTGTCGCTGTACAAAATCACGCCCAATCGCACCGTGAAGCCGTACGTCACGCAATTGATGAATCCCACGGGCCTCGCCATCGACCGCGACGGTGTGCTTTACGTTTCCTGCCGCAACGATGGCACGATTTATCGCGTCACGCCCGACGGGCAAGCCGAGCAGTGGCTCGAAGGCATGGGCATCGCGACGGGAATCGCGTTTGACCACGCCGGGAATCTTTACGTCGGCGACCGCAGCGGAACGATTTTCAAAATCGGAGCCGACCGCGAAATTTTCGTGTTTGCGACGCTGGAGCCTTCGATGTCCGCCTATCACCTGGCATTTCACCCCAGCGGCGATTTGTACGTGACCGGGCCCACCACGTCGAGTTTCGACCGCGTCTACAGAATCACTCCCGCTGGCGAAGTGCTGGTCTTCTTTCGCGGCCTCGGGCGTCCGCAAGGGATGGCTTTCGACCGCGCCGGGAATTTGTATGTGGCGGCGTCGCTCGCGGGCAAACGCGGCATCGTGCGCATCGCTCCGGAAGGTGACGCGGAGATTGCGCTCAGCGGCAACAATATCGTCGGCCTCGTCCTCGAGCCGTCGCGCCGCGCGCTGGTCGCGACAATCAATGCGCTCTACACTCTCGATTGGAACGTCGAGGGCCTTGGGTTGAATAACTAGTTCCAACCGCATCTCGCCTTGAGCGACGGATAACATTCGCGTCTTTCTGAAATAACGCGACTCGCCCCTTGCGAGTTACGCCGCGCATCGGGTACAACATTTGCGATGGATGCGGAGATCATTGCTGTTGGTTCCGAACTTCTCACGCCATATCGTCTCGATACGAATTCCCTATTTTTGACGGCCGAGCTCAACCGCCTCGGTTTTCACGTACGCCGCAAGCACGTGATCGGCGATCGCGATGACGATCTGCGCGATGTTTTCCTTCACGCGCTCGAACGCGTCGATGTGGTCGTCTCTTGCGGCGGGCTCGGGCCTACCGAGGATGACCGCACGCGAGAAATCGTCGCGGACGCGCTCGGACGAAAACTGAAGCTGAACGACGAAATCCTTCGAAGCATTCAAGAGCGCTTCCGCAAATTTGGCCGCACCATGCCCGAAGTGAACGTCCGGCAGGCCATGGTGCCGGAAGGAGCCGAGCCGCTGGCAAACACACTGGGGACCGCGCCTGGTTTGTGGATGGAATCGGACGGCAAAGTTGTGGTGCTGCTGCCCGGACCCCCGCGTGAACTGCAACCCATGTTTGAACGGCAGGTGAAGCCTCGGCTGGCCCGTCGCGGAGCGAACATGCGCCTTTACACCCGCGATTTACGAATCACGGGTTTGCCGGAATCGGATGTCGATCAACGTGTCGCGTCGATTTATAAGCAGTACGCAGGGACGGAAACGACGATTCTGGCCACCTCTCCCGGCGAAATCCAACTTCATCCACGTGTGTGGTCAGAAGACGAAGCCGCGGCTACAAAGCTGCTCGACGAAATGGTGAAACGCTTTGCGCTCGCGCTCGGCCAGAATTTGTTTTCGACGACGGGCGAAGCACTCGAAGACGTCGTCGCAAAGGAATTGCAGGAGCATCGCGCGACGATTGCCGTGGCGGAAAGCTGCACGGGCGGAATGCTGGCAGCGCGCCTCACCAACGTACCGGGCAGTTCGTCGTATTTTCGCGGCGGAGTGGTCTCTTACAGCAACGATTTGAAATCCGCGTGGGCGGATGTGCCCAGGGAAATCATCGAGGCAAAAGGCGCGGTGAGTTCCGAGGTGGCTCTTGCGATGGCGGATGGCATTCGGCGGCACACCGGTTCGACGCTCGGAGTCGGCGTCACCGGAATCGCGGGGCCTGGCGGGGGCACGCCGGAAAAGCCGGTGGGTCTGGTGCACATCGCGATTGCCGATGAAAAAGGCACCAAAGAGCGCGAGTTTCGCTTCCCCGGAACTCGCGATCGCATACGACACCAAGCGACGCAAGCCGCGCTCGACATGGTGCGCCGATATTTTCTTTATGCCGCGCCGGCGGCAAAGGCCTGACGCGTGCGCCTGTTCGTCGCGCTCGATGTGCCGGACGAAACGCGCCGCGCTCTCGGTGAAGCGATTCGGCGATTTGAAAGTGTCTGCAACGGCGCGCGTTGGATGCAGGCGGAAAACATTCACGTCACGTTGAAATTTATCGGCGAGGTCGAAGAAGCGAAACTACCAGCGATCAAGGACTCTCTCGCGAATGTGAAGTCGGACGGTCCGATCGAAATCGCTTTCCGGAACTTCGGGTTTTTCCCGAATGAGCGCCGCCCGCGCGTGTTCTGGCTGGGAATCGAAGCAGGACCTTGTCTCGCTGCGCTCGCAGCAGGTGTTTCGTCCGCGCTGGAACCAGTCGGGTTTCCGCGAGAGGAACGCACGTTTAGGCCGCATTTGACCCTGGCGCGATTCAAGACGGAAAAAGGACTCCCAAAATTGCGGGAGATCGTGGTGCCGCTCGCGCGCCAAAGCTTCGGCAACACCGTTGCGTCGCAATTCCATCTTTATGAAAGTATGTTAAATCCCGACGGCGCCGTGCATACTAAACTTGCGAGTTATTATTTCGCTGAAGGCGCCACGCCGTGAACACGCTCTGGCTGATTCCCATTGCCGCGTATCTGCTGGGCTCGATTCCCTTCGGATATCTCATCGTAAAAATGGGCAGCGGCTCGGACGTCCGTGGAGCGGGCAGCGGAAACATTGGCGCGACGAACGTCACGCGCGTGGCGGGAAAGGGCGCGGGCCTTGCGACGCTCCTGCTGGACGTAGGCAAGGGATACCTCGCCGTCTGGCTGGCGATGCGATGGTCGCATGGAAACATCCGCTGGATGATGGCGGCGGGCGTCGCAGTGGTCTTGGGTCACACGTTTTCCTGCTGGCTGCGTTTTCGCGGCGGAAAAGGCGTAGCGACTGGACTCGGCGTGTTCCTGGCCGTTGCGTGGCAAGCCGTGCTGGCGACGCTTTTGGTGTGGTTGGTCGTTGTGGCGTTTTGGAGGTACATCTCGCTGGGCTCGGTTGTGGCTGCCGCGGCATTGCCCATTTTGGTTTATTTATTTTACGCGCCCGGACACGCACCACCGCTGGCTGTTTCGTTCGGCAGCGTTGCCGTTGCAATCATCGTGATTTTCAAGCATCGGGAAAACATCGCCCGTCTGATCGCAGGCACGGAAAGCCGGCTGAGACGGAAAAGTTAGTTCCAAAAGGAACATCCGAAAAAGAGCAATTGTAACAAGCTTTCCATGCGGCTCAGGAAAGGCTGCCGGGCGAGCTGGTTCTCGCAAGTTCTCAAGACACCATGGTCGAAGCAAAAAAAATCGCCATCATCGGCGCCGGAGGATGGGGCACGGCGCTCTCGATCGTGCTCGGACGCAGCCGCGCGCCGCACCGCATTGCGCTCTGGGCGCGAGAAAAGGATGTCCTCGACTCCCTGCACAAGGAGCGCAAGAATCCGTCCTTCCTGCCGGGATTTACCATACCGGCTGAAGTCGAAGTGACGGGTGAGTTGCGGGAAGCCGTGGAAGCGGCGGACATCGTCATCGGCGCAATGCCGTCAGCTCATGCGCGGGAACTCTACGTTGAGATGCTTCCTTTTTTCGGGCGCATGACTGGCTTCGTCAGCGCAACAAAAGGTCTCGAGCCCAAAACGCTTCTTCGCATCACGGAAGTAATCGAGCAAGTGCTGACGCCGAAATTCTGGCCGCGCGTGGCCGTGATTTCAGGGCCGTCATTCGCGCTCGAAGTCGCCCGTGGCGATCCCACTGCAATCGTGGCCGCTTCGACGGACCGCATGCTCGCCAGCGAATTGCAGGAGCAGCTCTCCGGGCCAACGCTGCGCGTCTACACAAACGACGACGTAGTGGGCGTGGAGCTCGGCGGGGCTGTGAAAAACGTGATTGCGATTGCCGCCGGGGTCGCCGAAGGTTTGGGCCTCGGCCACAATACCGTCGCTGCACTGATCACCCGCGGCCTCGCCGAAATGACGCGACTTGGCACGGCATTCGGCGCGCGAAAAGAGACTCTGGCGGGACTCGCTGGAATGGGCGACCTGGTCCTGACTTGTACCGGTGAACTAAGCCGCAATCGTTCTGTTGGCGTGGAACTGGGCCGCGGCAAGAAGCTCGAAGAAATCCTCGCGTCAACGCGCATGGTAGCCGAGGGCGTCGGTACCACCGCCGCGGCGCACGCGCTCGCTTTGCGGCTGGGAATTGAAATGCCCATCACCGAGCAGATGTATGGCGTCCTCTACGAGGGCCGCGCTCCTCACGATGCCATTCGCGAGCTAATGGAACGTCCTCTCAAAGCCGAATAGAGCATCTCAGCGCCCTCGCTGGGTCCTCCTCCCCGCGTGGCCAATCCGCCAATAGGTAGTACTTTCGGCCAGTTGTACCGCTGTGCAGGGTCGCATACGCTTTCTAGGTAGATTCGTATGCCTCAACAACCATCCAAAGCGACCGGAATGCGCCGGCTGCGCATTCTGTGGATTGTGCTCGGCGCCCTGCTGTTCACCAGCACTCTGCCGCTATGGTTGTATCACCGCGAAGTGCTCCAGCTCAGCGAGGAGAAACTCCAAGACACCGAGCGTTTGCAGCAATCGGAAATCACGCGTTCCGTCGCCAGCGAAATTCTGCAATTCGAATCGAACGTTACCGAACAACTCGAAAGCCAGAGACAACTGCTCGCGCTGACAGGCTGGATTCAGAACGTCAGCGATCCCGCGCACGCGCCGCAGCTTAGCCGCATGCTCCAAAACGTCCTGCAAAATAACCACGACATTCTCTACGTAACGACCATCGGCAGGGACGCCAAGGGCGAGTCGGCGGAAAGCGT
Organism: Candidatus Acidiferrales bacterium; assembly: GCA_035295305.1. Classification (GTDB taxonomy): domain Bacteria; phylum Acidobacteriota; class Terriglobia; order Acidiferrales; family UBA7541; genus DAHUXN01. The sequence goes on from DATGJE010000330.1 coordinate 5,844, forward strand.
TAAGAACGCTGACCGCGATCCGTTCGTGGATGCCGCATTGAAGCGCGCCTTCACGGCAAGCGTGCAGGGCTTGCCTTTCGTGAGTGGTACGTTCGCCCTGGGTCAGGAAAACCGTCCCGCTTTCGTGGTTTCGGTTCCGCTGATGTCCGACGGTCAATTCTCTGGAATGCTGGCGGCAGTCGTGTCACTCGATCACATTGTGGCGCGTTTGAAAGATGCAAGTGTGCGTGGCGGCACCGTCTTCATCGTTAGCGTAGACGGGCGAATCGTCGTCCATCCGGACACGGTCAACATGGTCCCGGGACGAGATCTTAGTTCGAATCCCGTGGTTGTGCAATTCAAGAAAGTACCGGAAGAAATACGCACGACGGAAACAACCCAATTCACACTGGACGAAAACGATAAGCCCGTCGAAATGATCGGCACGTACAGCACGGTCCCAGAGCTACGCTGGGCGGTCATCGCGCAACGCAGTCTGGCAAAGGCGCGCGTTGACGCGGGCGTACAGGAACTAACGACGCAGGCGATGCGCTTCGTCATTGCGGTCACTTTAATCGCGCTTCTCGTCGGATATCTTTCGGCGCTGGGAATCACGCGGCCCATTCAGGGACTGGTCCGCTCGACGCGCGCCATCTCGCGAGCTGAATTCCACGAACGCGCGCCCGTCGAAGGTGCGGCGGAAATCAGCGAGCTCGCTGAGACGTTCAACGGTATGGCCGACGACATCGAGAAATACGTCGACCGCCTGCAACTGGCCGCCACCGAGAATCGCGAGCTTTTCATGGGCTCAATTCGCATGCTCGCAGCCGCCATCGACGAGAAGGATCCCTACACGCGAGGCCACTCCGGCCGCGTCGCGAAATATTCGCTCACCATCGCTCAGGAAATGGGCCTCGATTCCGTGGCCATGGACAAGCTGCGCATCTCCGCCCTGCTGCACGACGTGGGCAAGATCGGCGTGGACGACAACGTTTTGAAAAAGCCCGGCAAGCTCACCGAAGACGAATTCACGCTGATGAAGCAGCATCCTGTGAAAGGCGCGAACATCATGCGTCCAGTCGCGCAATTGAAAGAAATGCTGCCGGGAATCGAACTGCATCACGAACGTATGGACGGCGGGGGCTATCCTTATGGCCTCAAGGGCCACGAAATCCCCATGATGGCGCGCATCATCGCGGTTGCCGATACGTTCGACGCCATCACCACCAATCGCCCTTATCAATCCGCCATGGACCTCGAATACGCCATGGATCGCATCAATCAACTCGCTGGAGCAAAATTCGACGTGGACGTTGTCCACGCCATCCAGCGCGCCGTCGCCGCCGGCAAGCTCAAGCTCAGCCCCTCCGTCGTGGAAGTCGAAGTCGCAGTTTAGCGACCTGTCCGAAGGACTCTCTTGTCACGTCCTCCTCGCTCCTCAACTCCCAGACTCGTTGAGCGCCTCTTTGCGTTCCTCTGCTAGAATGAAAGTTTCCGCCAGTGCAGCGGGAACGCCATGATCACCTTATTCGGCAAACCGGAGCCAACCGTCCTCGAACGGCTCAAGAATTCCGTCGCGAAAACGCGCACGGAGCTGTCGGCGCGCGTTGAGCAACTCCTCACAGGCGACCGTCCCGTCGATCCCGCGTTGCTCGCGCAACTCGAAGCGGCGCTTTTGAGCGCGGACATTGGCGTAGCCACCACAAAAGAAGTTTTGGCGCTTCTTCGCCGCCAGGTGACGGAGCAAAAACTCGTCGACCCTGCGGCCCTTAAACTCGAACTGAAAAATCAGCTCGTCCGCATTCTCGCGGCAGCGCCCGTTCCGCGAAATGGCGACTCTGCTGCGGTTGTAGCGGCCGCACCGCGCGTGATTTTCGTCGTCGGCGTGAACGGCACCGGAAAAACCACCACCATCGGTAAACTCGCCAATCGTTTGCGCGCCGAAGGCCGCTCCGTGATGCTCTGCGCCGCGGACACGTTTCGCGCCGCGGCCATCGAGCAGCTCGAAGTCTGGGCCAAGCGCTCCGGCGTCGAGTTAATTAAGCAGAAAGCCGGCTCCGACCCCGCCGCCGTCGTTTTCGACGGCCTCACCGCCGCACGCGCGAAAAATGTCGACGCAGTGATCGTCGACACCGCCGGCCGCCTCCACACAAAATCCAACTTGATGGCCGAGCTTGAAAAAATGAGGCGCACTGCCGCGAAGCTCGTCCCCGGCGCTCCCCACGACGTGCTGCTGGTGATGGATGCGACGACAGGCCAAAATGGACTCACGCAAGCGCGCGAATTCACCGGCCACGTAGGCGTCACGGGAATCGTGCTCACGAAACTCGACGGCACGGCCAAAGGTGGAATCGTGATCGCCATTTCCCGCGAGCTAGGCTTACCCATCCGATTCGTTGGGACGGGCGAACAAATAGACGACTTGGTGCCCTTTGACGCGCAAACCTACGTCAACTCGCTCTTTGACTGATAATTTGACTGACAATAGCGTGGAACTCGCTGCCGTTCGCCTCACCGATGAAGCCTGGATGGCCCGCGCGCTGGTGCTGGCGCATCGCGGCGCCGCGCTGGCGCATCCGAATCCGATGGTCGGTGCCGTCGTCCTGAAAAACGAACGCGTCGTGGGCGAAGGCTTTCATACTTACGAAGGCCGCAAGCACGCGGAAATTATTGCCCTCCAAGAAGCCCGCGCCAATGCGCGCCGCGCAACTTTATACGTCAATCTTGAGCCTTGCTGCCACATCGGCCGCACGGGTCCATGCACGAAAGCGATTATCGACGCGGGCGTCAAGCGCGTCGCCGTGGCGATGCGTGATCCCAATCCTGCTGTAGCCGGACGCGGAATTCGCGAACTCCGCGGAGCCGGAATTGCCGTCACGGTTGGAGTGCGTGAAGACGACGCGCGGCACTTGAACGAAGCCTTTGCGAAATGGATTCGCACGAAATTACCGTTTGTAACGTTGAAAACTGCGCTCACCCTCGACGGACGGATCGCCGCGCGGACCGGAAGCGCCACCTGGATTACGAGCGATGCCTCGCGTGAAGAAGTTCAGCGCATGCGCCACGAAAGCGACGCATTGCTCACGGGAATCGGCACCGTGTTGACTGACGACCCGCGAATGACGGATCGCACAAAGCAGCCGCGGCGCAGGCCGCTCGTCCGCGTGATTGTCGATTCGAAACTCCGCATTCCGCTGAAATCCGGTATCGTGAAGTCCGCACGAAACGATGTGTTGATTTTCACCACGCAATCGCAGGATTCGCCGAAAGCAAAGTTGCTGCGCAAGGCGGGCGTGGAAATTGTGCAAGTCCGCTCGCGCGGCGGGCACGTGGATTTGCGTAAAGTGTTGTGCGAAATGGGCCAGCGCGAAATTCTCAGCGTGATCCTGGAAGCCGGCAGCGAATTGAACGGCGCGGCGCTCGCGCAAGACCTGGTCGACAAAATAGTTCTGTTCTATGCTCCGAAAATCATGGGAGACGGCGGAGTCCCCATAGCGCAGCTCCCGTCACAATGGTTCGAGTGTTCGCCCGCTCTTTCGCAACTTTCATTTCGACGCTACGGCCCGGACTTCGCTGTTCAAGGATATTTTCACGATGTTTACCGGAATCATTGAGCATCTCGGCAAGATCGAAGAGCTCAAACGCAATAAGAAGGGCGGCCGCTTGAAAGTCAGCTTCGCCCGCTCAACCAAACCGGCGGACGCGCACGAACTCGCGCCCGAGCTGCAGTCTGAATTGCAGTCTGAATTGAAGATCGGCGCCAGCATCGCCGTCAACGGCTGCTGCCTGACGGTGGTCGAAGCCGGAGAAGGATTTTTCGTCACGGATTTGTCGGCCGAAACGCTGCGCCGCACTTCATTTGGCAAGGCTGCGTCCGGGCGCATCATGAATCTCGAATTGCCCGTAAGAGCCGGTGCGCCGCTCGGCGGCCATTTCGTGCAAGGCCACGTCGACGGTGTAGGACTTGTCGAACACCTGAGAGCTGAAGGTGAAAACTGGTGGCTCAGCGTTAGCGTGCCTGAAGATTTGCGCCGTTACGTTGCCGAGAAAGGCTCGCTCGCCGTCGATGGCATCAGCTTAACCGTCGCGCGATGGAATGACGGCGTCGCCGACTTTGCCATTATTCCGCATACCTCCGAGAACACAAACCTGCGGGAAATCGGCACGGGTGATTCCGTGAATCTGGAATGTGATATTTTGGCGAAGTACGTTGAGAGCTTGATAAAAGGCCGCGCGGAAATCGCAGCGTCGCGATGGACCGTCAAAAAACTAATCGAGGAAGGATTTTAGCGTTTCGCTTTTTGCATTGACTCGCACAATGGCTGACCGACGAACTTACGACGTGGTTGTGATTGGCGCGGGCGTCTTTGGCGCCTGGACTGCCTACCGCCTCGCGCGCAGCTGGGGCAAAGTGTTGCTCGTCGACGCGTACGGCGCAGCCAACAGCCGCGCTAGTTCCGGAGGCGAGTCTCGCATCATCCGCATGGGCTACGGCGCCGACGAAATTTATACACGCTGGTCGAAACGCGCGCTCGAGCTATGGCGCGAATTCGACACTCAAACGGGCGCGCGCATTTTCGATCGCACAGGCGTCCTGTGGATGGCCCGCGACGCCGAACATGTCGCATCGGATACATTGGCGACGCTGACGAAAGTCGGCGTGCCGCACAAAAAACTCTCGCCTCTGGAAATCGAGAAACGTTTCCCGCAAATCGCCTGCGACGACCTCGACTTCGCCATCTACGAACCTGAAAGCGGCGTCCTTATGGCGCGCCGCGCCGTACAAAAAGTTGTCGAGGAATTTCAAAAAGCCGGCGGCACATATCAAATCGCGGAAATGGAAGCACCCACCGGCAGCGGCCGCGTCGAGGCGCTCGCCACGTGGAGCGGCGAGAGTCTGCGCGCTGACAATTACGTTTTCGCTTGCGGCCCCTGGCTGCCCCGGATTTTCCCGGAGCTTCTCGGCCACAGGATTTTCCCGTCGCGCCAGGAAGTTTATTTCTTCGGCGCGCCTCCGGGAGACAAAAGCTACGCTGCCGGCAATTTTCCCACTTGGCTCGATGTCGGAAAGGAGATTTACGGCATGCCCGATCTCGAGAACCGCGGCGTCAAAATCGCCAGCGACCGTCACGGATCGCCCGTTGATCCCAACCGCGTCGAGCGCGTTGCCGGCGAAACGCTTTCGCTCGTGCGCGATTATTTGCGTCGCCGCTTCCCCGCCCTGCGCGACGCGCCCGTCGTCGAATCGCGCGTCTGCCAGTACGAAAACACCTCGAACGGCGATTTCCTGATCGACCGCCATCCGAATTTCGAAAATGTCTGGCTCGTCGGCGGCGGCTCAGGCCACGGATTCAAACATGGCCCCGCCATGGGCGAATACGTCGCGAAGCTTGTCCTCGAAGGCGGCGCCACAGAACAAAGATTTTCGCTCGCGACAAAGCAAACGGTGCAAAAGCGCGCTGTATATTGAACCCAAGTCACAAAATAAAACTGCAGCATTCCGCGCCGCGGCTAGCAATTCAAAAACTGCCCTTGCGAATCCTACGCTGTAGGTCCCCCAAAAGCCGCCTTCACGTGTGGCTTGAACAAGTACATCAAGATCCACGCGTCAATGGCGATCAGTATCAAGTCCCAGACAACCAGCCCCATCATCATCGGCGCCATCGCCCGCACGATTCCCAGCACCGCAAAAATAATTCCCAGCGCAACCAGCAGAATCGTCAGCATCCGCGCCCAGCCGCGCAGTTTCAGCAGGCCGATTCCATTTACCAGGCACAACACCGCCAAAATCAAACACACTATTCCCCCAAAAGCGCCCATCGCCGCCAGCGGACCGCCCATGCCGCCGCCTCGCCCGGCCATTGCTGCTAATCCTGCCGACGAACCCAGAAGAAACAGTCCCACTGCCCCCAACAGATATAGACCCGCACCAAGAAAACTCAGCACCGCCAGAATTGTCACTCCCGTGGGACGCGCCATATCTCACCTCCGTGAGGATGCGTTCCGCAAATTAAATTCAATTGTTCTCTGAAAGTTTTGAAACAGGGCCGCGAACTGCGCACAAATTACATTTGCGCGTGCGGATAATCAAGCGAATTCGGTGTCTTACGAGATCAATGCCATTTTCTTCTTCTCGCGCGCCCCGCGCCAGTAAAGCGCAAGCCCGACGAGTACGGTGCCGACTGTGCCGCCAATGACTTTCGCCAGGAAACTAAACTTGTCCGTCGCTTCCCCCGGCGGAATAAACGACAGCGCGATGCCCAGCGCCGTAATCGAAAATCCCAGCCCGCCCGCAATCCACGCGCCCACGATGCCGCCCGGAATCAGCACCGTGTGCTCGTTACTGCGCCGGTCTTTGCGATACGCCAGCTTGATGGCCGCCGCGTACATGTACAAAAACGGTATGAAATACAGAATCACCGCCGCATCCACCACCACCTGATACGCCGTCGCCGCCGTCGCCTGAATCTGCGCCAACAGCAAAATAATGCACGACAGCACGGCCTGCACGATGATGGAGATATACGGCGTGCGCCAGCGCGGATGAATTTTGCCGAATGCCTTCGGCAAGTAACGGTCGATCCCTACCACGAAAGGCACGCGCGCAATCCCCGCCACGGTTGAGCCAACGCCGCCGGCATTTCCCACGCTGACCAGCAGCGCCGCTATCACGCCAACAAAACCAATTTTCAGAATCGTCGAACCCGACGTCAGCGCCTGAAAAACGCCGCTCAGCGGATTCACTTGCTGCGCCGGAATCAACACCAGAACCGCAATCGTCCCCACAATGTAAATGAACGCTACCGCCGCGCCCGCGCCCCACACCGCGCGGGGCAAAGTCTTGCGCGGATTACGCACCTCTTCGCTCATCGCGGAGACCAGCTCAAATCCGGCAAACGCGAAAACCATCTGCGGCCAGAAATTCACGGTAGCCTGATTCCATACTGGCATCATATTTTTCACCGTGAAATGCGTCGCCGAACCGTGCGTCGCCCAAATCCAAACGGCGATGCCAATCAATATAAGCAGAGGCGTATAAGTCCCCACGCCGCCCGCATTCTGCAGCCATTTCCCAATGTTCAGTCCAATGATGTTCAGAAAAACCGCAACAAACAGCAGCACGAACGAGCCAATCACCAAAAATTCGCGATTCGTCGCCAGCGCCGTGTGTCCCGCGCCGCCCACGTACGCGCTCATGGACGCGCTCGCCAGCAGCAGCCCCGGAAAATAAAACACTGTGTAAATCCAGTACGTCCATCCGGCCAGGAATCCGTGGAAATCGCCGAACGCTTCCTTCGACCAAACGTACAGCCCGCCCTCATCGGGAAAGCGCGAGGAAAGTTCGTTGATCACAAATGCGCTGGGAATGAAAAACAGCACCGCCGCGATAATCCACAAGCTGATCGACGACGTGCCGTTATACCCCGCGGCCGCCAGCCAACGCGGGCCAAGCACCGTCGCGATATTGAAGAGCAGCACGTCCCAGAATCCCAGGACGCGCCTCAATTGCTTTTTTGGATC
>DATGJE010000331.1:0-3283 GCA_035295305.1 Candidatus Acidiferrales bacterium
CTATAAGCTGGTGTTCACCATCACCGACAAGCAATCGAAGGAGAAGGTCGATCTGCTCAAGGCGCTCGGGGCCGAGGTCATCGTTTGCCCCACGGCCGTCGAGCCGGACGATCCGCGCAGCTACTATTCCGTCGCCAAAAAACTCGCGCGCGAAATTCCCAATTCGTTTTATCCCAATCAGTACGAAAATCCCATGAATCCCGAGGCGCATTACCGCACCACCGGCCCGGAAATCTGGAAAGACACCGAAGGCAAAATCACGCATTTCGTCTGCGGCATGGGCACAGGAGGAACGATCAGCGGCGTCGGCCGCTTCCTCAAGGAAAAAAATCCCGCCGTGAAAATCATCGGCGTGGACCCCATCGGCTCGCTCTATTATGAATTTTTCAAGACTGGAAATATCGGCAAAGCGAAAACCTACGTCGTCGAAGGCATTGGCGAAGATATTTTCCCATCGACGATGGATTTCAAGGTTCTCGACGACATTCTTCAAATCACCGACGAAGAATCTTTCGTCTGGGCGCGCCGCCTCGCGAAACAGGAAGGCGTTTTCACCGGAGGCTCCGGCGGCGGATGCGTCTCAGCAGCTCTGCGCCTGGCGCGCGAATGCAAAAAGGGCGACGTGGTTGTCGCGTTTCTCCCCGACACGGGCATGCGCTATCTCAGCAAAGTTTACAACGACGGCTGGATGCGCGAGCACGGCTACGTCGAATCCGAAGTGCCTCTCTGCGCCGCCGACGTCGTCCGCGTCAAATTGCAAAACGGCAAGCATCGCGAACTCGTCATCGCGCGCCCGTATCAAACAGTTTTCCACGCGCTGCACATCATGCAGCAGCAGGACATTTCGCAGTTGCCGATTTTTGAGGACGACAATCCCATCGGCACAATCTACGAAGACCAAATTCTGAATCTCGCGCTGCAGGGGAAAGATCTTCGCAAGCTCGTCATCCGCGAAGTCATGTCTGAAGCCCTTCCGCGGATCCCCAGCGATTCTCCGGTCGAACGCATCACCCATCTCCTCAGCCATTCCGGCCCCGCCGTCTTCGTCGAAATGTCCAACGGCAAATTCGAAATCCTCACCAAATTCGATTTGATGGACACCATCGCCGGCATCATGGAACAAAAGCGCTAGCCCCTCAGTTTGTCATTCCGAGCGAGGATGCGACCAGCATCCGACGAGGAATCTGCTTTTGCTGTGTTCGTAGGCGCGGGGCCTGCCCTCCCGCAAGCACAACGCGGTAGAATTGACTGGCATGAGTTTTCAGATCCAGCCGGACACGCTTACAAAAATACGCGCAATTTCCGAGAACGCTAAGACTGCGGAAAACTTCTTCGACAAGTTTGTCGCATCCGTCGGCGGCATAAAAACGGACCTCGCCCTCAGCTTGACAGGTAAAACTGCAGGTGGCGCGGATTATCTATTTCAGAACCGAGTCGTGGCCGAGCTCAAGATCCTAGAAAAAGACGGCTGGGACGACTACAACGAAAAAATGGACCGCTTGTTCGCAAGGTATAAAAACTCCGGCGAGCTAGCAACGAGCGTCGACCAAGAAAAAGCCTCAATTGATGATCCCGATATTCCGGATGCAATGCGAGAGGAGTGGCTCAAGATTCTTGTAAAGCCAATCGACAAGAAGTTCTGCGACGCCGATAGACAAATCGTAGAGGCAAAGAAGACGACCCCGAATACAAAGGGAGTGCTCTTACTCTTAAACCTTCAAAATCGTCTTCACGCGGAAACGTTGCGCTTGTATTGGTTGGTCCGAGACAACATTCTGAACGGCACAAGGTATCCCAATATCGAGGCGTGGCTCTACTTTTGCCTTCCTGTTCCCGAGTTGATGGTTGCGGGCGTAAACCAAAGCATATTTTGGTCGCATTTCACGCGTGCCAAAAATGAGACGAGCGAGGGGTGGAAAGACCAGGACCTAATATATGCGGTGTAGGGGACTCGAAGGACAATGGAAGAACTTTCTTCGAACGGAATTCAAACTTTCCGTTCAGGACATACCCGCAGCGGAAATTCAGTGGCCCAAGCCGTGAATCGACTCCGGAGCATTTTTCGGGTGCCCCATCCTGAGCGCCTTTCGCGAAGGGTGGGGATTTTCTCTGTGCGCGGCCGCCTTCAGAGTCTACGTGACAACTTCGATTCTTTGGCAGCACGGCCTCAGCCGTGCCGTAAGCGAACTGAAAAACATACTTCCTTTCGTGCGCTTCATCCGCGCGAAGTCTTCGCCTTCTCTGACCACTGTCCACTCATCACTGGCCACTTCCAAGCGTCCGCAGGCTATACTCCCACCCATGCCCATCGTCATCTCCATGCTGCGCGGCGTCAACGTCGGAGGCCACAACAAGATCAAAATGTACGCGCTCCGTGCGCTCTACGAGTCCCTGAAATTCACCGGCTGCCGGACTCACATCCAAAGCGGCAACGTCATTTTCAAGACGAAGGAGCGCAACCTCGCCAAACTCTCCAGCCAGATTCAAACCGCCATCGAACGCAGCTTCGGCTTCCGTCTGGATGTGATTCTTCGCACCTCTGAAGAACTGCGCGACGTCATCGCCAGAAATCCCTTCGCCAAACGACGCGGCATCGAGCCAGGCAAACTCATAGTCGCTTTCCTTGCCAGCGCTCCCGCCGCGCAAGCTCGCGATAATATTCTGAAGCTCAAGACCGATCCGGAAGAATTGCGAATGGGTGACCGCGAACTTTACATCTACTTCCCCAACGGAATGGGCCGTTCGAAACTTGCCTGGTCGCTCATCGAAAGGACGCTCAAAGTCTCCGGCACATGCCGAAACTGGAACAGCGTTACCACCATGCTCGCCATCGCCGACACTCTCGAACCCTCTTGAATGATCGCGCCTACGGCCGGGGCCGAGCCTGCACGGTACAAATTGTGGTTCAAAATGGTGCATTCTGGTGTACACTCGCTCAATGACAACTACCGAAAAGCCAGTGCGCCAGAGCGTCTCGCTTCCTTCCCGCCTTGCTCGCCGCGTGCGAACACTCGCGAAGAATCAGCGCACCAGCACAAACCGGGTGTTGGTTGAACTAATCGAAAGTGGAATCGAGTCGCAAGACGCCGAGAAAATCAAATTCTTCGAACTCGCGGACCGGTTGAGCGCGTCCTCGAATCCTGCCGAACGCAAACGAATTAAGACCGAACTAGCTCGTATGACGTTCGGGAAGTAGATGCCAAAGATTCAGTGGACCGATTTATCCGCTGCACTGCGCGACCACTTGTTTGAACGCCTTCGCGAGCGGAAAATTAGCGCCGAC
>DATGJE010000332.1:0-3142 GCA_035295305.1 Candidatus Acidiferrales bacterium
AGGGATCTGCTTTTGTCTCTGGTAACGAAACCTAAGTTAAGCTCAAGGTTTCGTCTTCGTGGGCGCGGGGTTTACCCCGCCCGTCTTGCCTTTGTGGAGTGCGGCGGCCTGCCAGCAACAAGAGTTAAGTTAAAATTGTCATCCCGAGGAGCCATGCGACGAGAAATCTGCTTCTGTCCTCTGATGTAACAGCACGCGACATTTGATTATGTCCTCGCGCAAAAAAATCGCCGTAGTCCTCTTCCAACTGGGAGGCCCCGACACGCTCGCCGCGGTCGAGCCCTTCCTCTACAATCTTTTCTGCGATCCTGAAATCATCAACTTCATGGGCGCCACTCTCGCCCGCAAGCCTCTCGCAAAATTCATCGCGCGAAAGCGTTCCCAAATCGTCCGCGAACATTACGCCGCCATAGGCGGTGGTTCGCCCATTGTCGAACTTACAAATCGCCAGGCCCGCGCTCTGGCCGCCGCGCTCGCGCCCGATTTTGACGCCACCGTCGTCGTTGCGATGCGTTATTGGCATCCGCTCACCGCCGAAGCAATCGCCAAACTGCAAGGCCTCGCTCTCGACGAATTGATTCTTCTCCCGCTCTATCCGCACTATTCCTTCGCCACGACCGGAAGCAGCCTCAAGGAATGGCAGCGCCTTTATCGAGCCGATAAATCCCAGAAAACGCCTTCTGTAAAAATGGTCAACGATTTTCACGATCATCCTCTCTACATCGAAGCCCTCGTCGAACGCATCAACGAAGCACTCCAAGGATTGTCGCGGCCTGACGAAATCCATCTCGTCTTCAGCGCCCACGGATTGCCGATGAGCCTCGTCGAAAAGGGCGACCCGTATCCGAAGCAAATTGAGACCACAGTCCAATTGGTAAAGAACCGCGGCGCCTGGAAGAATCCGTACACTTTGTGCTACCAAAGCCGCGTCGGAAAGCAGAAATGGCTCGAGCCATCGCTCACCCAAACCATCGAAAACCTCGCGAACTCCGGCGTCCGCCGCATGCTCGTCATCCCCATATCCTTCGTCACCGAACACATCGAGACGCTCCACGAAATCAATATTGAAGCGCGCGAACAAGCCGAAGCCCTCGGCGTCGCCGAATTTCGCATGATGCCCTCGCTCAACGATTCCCCCACTTTCATCCGCGCCCTCGCCGACCTCGTCCAGCAAGCCGCTGGTGCGACGACTGTGTCGTGATGCGACATGTGCGGAATTTTTTTGCGCGAGAGCGCTTGACACACGTTGCCGCGCATCATATAAAAGTAGCTTCGAAAACGTACTTATAGAATTTATTTTTAATACTCTGAGCAGGCGAAGCAGTTAATCAAGATGCCGGAAAACGTTCAGCCGAAAGCTGCTGAAAAATCTAGCCACGCAGTGGCGCCTTCAGCGCCCGCGAAATCGAATTCCCAAAATTCCCCCGAAGTCGTGAACAAAATACGACGTCGGCTCCTCTGGACGGGCATCTGGGGCTACCTCGGCGTCAACCTCCTGATGTTTTTGCGCTATTTCTTCCCGCGCGCATTGTTCGAGCCTCCCACGGTTTTCAGTGCCGGATATGTCGCCGATTACAGCCTCGGCGTTGACCAGCGCTTCCTGCAATCAGAGCGCTGCTGGGTGGTGCGCGAGCCGGGACGCCTCTTCGTAATTTTCGCCCAGTGCACGCATCTCGGCTGCACGCCCGACTGGGAGTCATCCCAGAACATTTTTCATTGCCCGTGCCATGGCAGCGAATATGACAGCGAAGGCGTAAACTTCGCCGGTCCTGCTCCGCGTCCGATGGACCGCTGCCATATTATTCTCGATCCATCGAACCAGATTGTTGTCGACACAAGCCAGCGCTACATTCAGGACCCGGCCGCTGGCACGAACCAGTTCAACGATACGGGCGCGTTCATCAGCGCCTAAATTCGGTAGTGGGTCAGTTCGAATTTTCTTGATCGCGACACAAAGATTCAAAATTCAAACTTTGAATTTTCTTGATCGTGACACAAGAAGTCAAAATTCAAATCGCGACCCAATGCTCTAAATTCAGTTCAGCAGGGAAGAGGCCTCCGAAATGGCGGATGAAGGCGGAGAGAGCGGCCGCAAACCGGGCGTTCTCGAAGACATAAAAGACAAGACGCGCGAACTGGGCGAAACGCTCAAGGTAAAGGCTCGCGAACAGGCGGAAGAGCTGAAGAAGCCTGAAGAAACTCAGCTCTATCGCGCAATCTTCCGCGTCAAGCACAACGAAGAGCCGCGCAACCGCGCCCTCTCCACGCTCAACAATCTTTTCTTCCACATCCATCCGGCCAAGGTCAATCGCGACGCCACTCGTTACGGCTACACCTGGGGGATGGGCGGCATTACTTTTTATTTGTTCATCGTGCTCGTCTTCACGGGCGTCTTGCTGATGTTTTATTACCACCCCACAAAAGTTCAGGCGTTTCGGGACATTCTCTATCTCGAAAACGACGTTCCTTTTGGCCAGCTTCTTCGCAACATGCACCGCTGGGCCGCTCACTTGATGGTCATGGCCGTCTGGCTGCACATGTTCCGCGTTTTCATGTCCGGCTCGTACAAGCGACCGCGCGAATTCAATTGGTGCATTGGCGTCCTGCTGATGGTCTTGACGTTGCTTCTGTCCTTCACCGGGTATCTGCTACCCGACGATCAGCTGGGCTTCTGGGCCGTCACCGTCGGAACCAACATGGCGCGCGCCACGCCTTTGCTTGGCAGCCAGGGACCTTTCGGCCCGCAATTAGGCATGACTTCCTACAACGATGTGCGCTTCGGCTTGTTGGGCGGCTCCATCGTTGACGCCAACGCGCTGCTCCGCGCCTATATCTGGCATTGCATTGCGATTCCGCTGATCGCTTCGGTTTTCATGGGCGTGCATTTCTGGCGCGTTCGCAAAGACGGAGGCATCTCTGGCCCGTCACCCGTAATGCTCGAATCGGAAACTAAAGTATGAAGACACTATTCATTGTCATCCTGAGCCGCGCGCTCACTTTACGCCTCGATTGTGCACCTTGGCAAGATCGTTGTCATTCCGAGGAGCCACGCGACGAGGAATCTGCTTTTTCTTTTGGGGAGCAAGGCTAAGCATGAACGCGGAAGCCAGAAACGCGGGGACTAACTAACGATGTTCGGTGA
>DATGJE010000333.1:0-8591 GCA_035295305.1 Candidatus Acidiferrales bacterium
GCTGATGTCGCGGGCGATGACATGGTTCCGCTGGTCCGCGCTTGTGACCGTACTCGTCGGCTTGCGCTATTACATGATTCTGTTGCAGGCAGACGCGGAGAACGCCGGCCATCCGGGGCTGATGGGAAAGTGGATTGGCGAATGGTTCCTCGTGTGGGTCGTGGCATACGCAATTATTTACGCGTTGCAAATGCCCTTTAGCGGCCCTCTCGGAAACGGCTGGGCGCGGACGGTTTTGATTGCAATTGTCGTGATTGCAGCTTCGTGGCTGATCCTTGATCTGAATGCCGGACCGGAGTCCTCGAACGCGCATCTGGCGATCAGCGTCGGCGGAGGTTTGGGATTCGTGATGCTGTTCAACGTCTGGGGAATCGTATGGCGCGTGCAGAAGCGATTGATTCAGTGGACGCGCGCGAATGCCGAAAAAGGCTTGCCGATTCCCGTTCAAGCCGAACGCATGATGCGGTTTTCGAATATCGCGTCACGGACAGCATTCTGGCTGTCATTCCCGATGCTGTTTTTCATGGCTGCCGCCGAGCATTTTCCGTTTCTCAGCGCTTCGCTTCGCTGACCGGAAACATTCCGGCGCGAACTTACACGCCGTTGTTTTGCGAACCGCTGCCTGCGATTCTTAGTGAGAGAGAATGCGCGTCTGTGTTTCGGAGACGAGTTCGTAGCGGATGCCGCGCCAGCGAATCCGGCGCTCGAACGCCGACACGATAAAATTCCAAAGGAACAGGAACGGCACAATCGGCGCAAGCGCGATCCACGCCCAGCTCCACTGATCGCATTTCGCGCGCCATTCGCGCAAAATTTCCTGCACGGCCACTGCGCGGAGCGCGCCCTTCCCCGCGGCCAACAGTACGACGAGCATCGCGAGAAGGAACATTCCCGTCCAGGAATATCCCGCGAACATGCGGCCGAAAATCGCGTAAATCGAGTAGAGAATCGTGACGCAATAGGAAAAGTGCGCCAGCGCGGCGTAAATCCACCGGCGCGGCGAATACACGCGCGTCAAAATCATTTGGCGATTCGTAAACTCCAGCAACTGCTCCGGGTTGACGTCGCCCACTGTCGGGGCCAGACACTCCGGCACAAACTCAACCGAAAGGCCCGCCCGTTCCAATGCTCCTGTAAGCGCCCAGTCGTCGCTGACCGCGCCCTCCCAGGCCTCCAAAACTTCGGCGCGCTTGAAGACCTCCCGGCGCATCGCGGTGCCGCCACCCCAGCAGAAATTGTGATTATGCTCGCCGAATTGCGTGGCAATCGCAGCATCCCAGGCGGAGAGCATGGCGCTTGCAAATCCTCCTCGGTTCGGAAAATACCAGCGGTAGGTCGTGGCCGCGCCGAGCTTCGCATTTGCCAGTGGAGCGACCATGTGCGAGAGCCAGCCTCGCCCGGCACGCGCATCCGAATCGACAAAAACGAAAACATCGGATTTTTCCGCGACTTCCTGAACCGCTGCGCGCAGGTTGTTCACTTTTTCGCCGCGATTTTTCGGCGACCCCGCCACCACCAGATGCGCTGGCCGCTTGCTTGCCCCCATCACGCGATCAATGATGGTGCGCGCCGGATCCAGCGCGCTAGCCAGCACGAAATAAACCTCATAGTCGGGGTAATCGAAATTCAGCAGCGCCGCGAGGTTACCTTCGAGGCCCGTTTCCGAGCCTTTGCAGGGGCATATCACGGCGGCACGCGGCGCATAGAATCCCTGATGGGTAATCAGCCGGTGGCGCACCATCGCGAGCCACTTCCAGCCGTCCCATAACGACACAAGTCCCTGGACGATCTGCTGTAGTACCAGAACGTAGAAGAGTGTCAGCATCTCTCACAAGGATAACGGAATACGGCCCTTGGCGAACGAAAGAGGCTGGCCGCGATGCCTAATGGTTATTTGTTCCCTCGGACAGGTAAGAAAATGACCAATTTTGACCAATCCACGCTCGTCTGATTTTGCCCCCCAAGAGGGACAGAATTAGCCGTGAGTATTGGTTCATAGAGGGCATTCAGGAGCGCCATTACCGGATTGACGATTCACCTAAGACCGCTCGCGGCGCGAGAAAACCTTCTTCACAACGGCCGACGCCAAGGCAACAAGCTCGGCTTCGAATTTCGCGGCGGCATGGCGCGCCTGATCGAGCATCGGCGCATCGAGCAACAGCCCGCAACGGTCCACGAAAGGCCCCTTTGGCGTCGCAAGCATCCGGCTGCGCTTTGACACGCGCGGCACTTCCGCATAGAGTTTGCGAAAAAGCTCGATATCACGGCGAAAGTCGTCGAAGTCTTCTTCGCTCCCGCCCAGCCTGCGGCCAAGTGCACCATAAAATTCTTCACGGAACAATTTCACCAAGCTCGATTGCGCAGGAGTTACCCGTTGGCCTGGCCGAACGCCGAGACTCTGGGGCGCCTGAGACTCAACTTGCAGGGCGAGAAGAAGCAGCGCTTCACGGCGAATCGTTTCGACAAGATCGCGATAACGCTGCGGCTCGGACGTGCGTCCGGGGCGCTTTTTCTCACTCACATACCAGCGTAGAAATTTCGGCACAAGCGCGTCGCGATCCAGCGCCGCAACAAGCTGCGATGCAGTCTCTTGCGCGCGCACGGCAACCTGTCTTGGAGTGAGCGAGACCATGAAGAGAAATAATACTTCTCAGCGAACGCGTGCGTCGAAAATACTGCGGCTCGCGTCACAAAAAAGGCACAAAAAGCAAAGGCCCGGCGCCGAGAAAAATCGGCCGGGCCTCTCGCATAACTTCTCGCACGCTGCTATTCGCAGTGTTAGTGAACCGGACTGGCCGGAGGACGCTCCTCGCGATGCCCCGCGCCTCCCACCGCGCGCGGCCACGGCTCGATTTTGCCCAGCGCCAGTTCAAGCGCCTGGTCCACCGAATGCACGAAGTGGATTTGCAGCCCGTCGAGCAAGTCGGCTGGCAAATCTTCCTTCACGTTCGGCTCGTTCTCCGCGGGCAGAATCACTTCGCGAATCCCCGCACGCTTCGCACCAAGAACTTTTTCCTTGATGCCTCCGACCGGCAACACCACGCCGCTCAGAGAGATCTCTCCCGTCATCGCCACGCGCGGACGAATGGCATGGCCGGATAAGAGGCTCACAAGCGCTGTCACCATCGCGACGCCCGCCGAAGGACCATCCTTCGGAATCGCACCCGACGGTACGTGGATGTGCACGTCCTGCTTGCGGAAGAAATCCGGATCGATGCCGTAGCGTTCCGCGTTTGCGCGCACCCACGAAAGCGCCGCGCGCATGGACTCCTGCATCACTTCTCCCAGGTGCCCGGTCATCGTGAACTGCTTGCCGCCGCGCATGCTCGTCGCTTCGATGAACACGATGTCGCCGCCGGAGGGCGTCCACACAAGTCCGACCGAAACGCCTGGCCGCGACACGCGTTCTTCGACCTCTTTTTCGATGTGCACCTTGGGCACGCCCAGGGTTTCGCGAACCACTTCAGGCGTCACCACCAGCTTTTCCAGCTTGCCTTCGGCGATTCGTCGCGCCTGCTTGCGAATCAGGGTCGCAACTTCGCGCTCCAGACTTCGCACGCCGGCTTCGCGCGTATAACCGTGAATGATCTCGCGCAAGCCTTCGTCGGCGAATTCGATTTGCTCGCCGGCCTTCAGCCCGTTTTCGTTGCATTGCCGCGGAATCAAAAACCTCTTGGCGATATGGATTTTTTCTTCCTCGGTGTAACCCGCGAGCTCGAGAATCTCCATGCGATCGCGCAGCGGCTCTGGAATCGGGTCCATCCAGTTCGCTGTCGCAACGAACAGCACCTTCGACAAATCGAACGGCACGTCCAGGTAATGATCGCGGAACGAATGGTTCTGCTCCGGGTCGAGCACTTCCATCAACGCCGCCGAGGGATCGCCGCGGAAATCGCGGCCGAGCTTGTCGACTTCGTCGAGCATGAACACAGGATCGAGCGTTTCCGCGCGACGAATGCCTTGAATGATCTGACCCGGTAGCGCGCCGATATATGTCCGGCGATGGCCGCGGATCTCTGCTTCGTCGTGCATGCCGCCCAGCGAAATGCGCACGAATTTGCGGCCCAGCGCCCGGGCAATTGATTTCCCGAGCGACGTCTTGCCCACTCCCGGAGGCCCGAGGAAGCAAAGAATCGGTCCCTTCATGCCGGGCTGAAGCTTTTTGACCGCCAGATAATCCAGAATGCGCTGCTTGATCTTCTCCAGGTCGTAGTGATCCTCGTCGAGAATCGCCTGCGACTTCGGGATGTCGATGTCCTCGACGCCGGAGGTCTTCGCCCACGGCAACGAAGTCATCCATTCCAGATACGTGCGCGACACCATGTACTCCGCGGATGCGGGAGTCATGCGCGCCAATCGCTTCAATTCACGTTCGCACTCTTTTTTCGCTTCCGCCGACATGCCGCTCGATTCCACTTTTTCGCGCAGTTCGGTGACTTCGCTCTGCGTGTCATCCGTGTCGCCCAGTTCCTTCTGGATGGCCTTGAGCTGCTCGCGCAACAGAAATTCGCGCTGCGACTGGTTCACCTGCTCCTGCACCTGATCGTGGATTTTCGCGCGAAGCTCCAGCACTTCCTTTTCTTTCGTCAGTTCGCGGATCAGCGATTCCAGCCGTTTGCGAACACTCGACGTTTCCAAAAGCTCCTGGCGCACCAGCGTGCTCAGCGACGGCAGCGTTCCCGCCACAAAGTCCGCCAACTGCGACGGAGACTCCATATTCAAAGCTACGCCTTGCAGGTCGTCGGAAAGCTGCGGCGAGCGCGCCACGACTTCCCTGAACAGTTCCTGGGTGTTTCGAAATAGCGCCGTCAACTCCGCTTCGGGCGCGTCATCCACATCGGGCATTTCCTCCACGCGCGCGCGAAGAAACGGCTTCAGCCCCAGAATTTCAACCACGCGAATTCGCGTCAATCCTTCGAGAAACACAACTACATTTCCATTCGGCGTACGCACCATTTTGTGGACTTTGCCGAGCGCGCCAATCTGGTGCAGGTCCGTTCCGACCGGGTCTTCAATGCGAGGATCCAGTTGCGCAACCACTCCCAGAATTTTGTCTTCACCCTGCAGCGAGTCGAGCAGCGCCAGGGAACTCTCGCGTCCCACCGTCAACGGCATCACCGCGCCGGGAAAAAGAACAGTATCCCGCAGAGGTAATATCGGCAATTCGTGAGGTACGGCAGTTTGTGGCTTGGACATTATTGTTATCCCCTCTCGGCCACGCAGGAATGAAACCTTGCGGGCCTTGCCTAAACTATTCGATGCAGCAACAGCGGGAAGGGTTACAACCGCTTAATCGCTTTATATTAGATATCTTTAGCATATGACACTAAGATATTCAATCCAAACATAAAGCAAATGTTTTCAATTAATTACTGCTAACTAAAGCTTCCCGCAGAATCAATCCTGCGATGCCTTTCTCCCTTGCGCAATCCTCAGGTCCCCGCTCGGAAAGGTATCTCTCACCATTTCAACCGCTTGCTGATGCGTTTTTATCTTGCCTTCCAACTGTGCATCTTCCACGGCGCGCAAGATTTCCTTGAACGCTGGCCCTGGCGCATATCCCATCGCCTTCAGATCCTCTCCTGTCAGCAGCCGCGGCGGCCGCACCGCTTCTGGCGGCGTGTCGGCAAGGAAACGCTGCGTGAAATCGTAGCAGGTCAAATCCCGGTGACTGGAAAGACAATCGAGCCGGTGCAGCTCCAGATGCTCCTCGAATCGTGGCAGACGTACGAACCGCTTCAGCGTCGATGCGCGCATCTGCGCCACGTCCTTGAACCGCAGATGATTTGCCACTAGCAATGCGATTTGCTCGGTGTCGTCGTTCGAAAACCTCAGTCGCCGGCAGATTTCCTCGGCCATTCGCGTTCCCACCTCCACGTGTTCATCGAATCGGATCCGGTCATTTGGCCCCGACGGCGGTTTGAACGTTGGCGGCTTGCCCACGTCGTGCAGCAGCACACCCCAGGCAAGCGTTGGCGAGCATCCTGCCGGAAGCTGCCCGAGCATAAGCAGCGTGTGTATCCAAACATCGCCTTCGGGATGGAACTGCGGCGGCTGGGCGATTCCTTTCATGCGCGAAATCTCTGGCAGCAACTCGCGCAGCAGGCCCGTTTCATCAAGCAGCTCAAACGCGCGTCTCGCCGCGCCCTCCGTGAGCATTTTCGTCAGCTCGTCGCGCAATCGCTCCTGCGACACTTGCCCGATTTCAGCCGCGCGTTTGACAATCGCCGCGCGCGTGGCCGCCTCGATCACGTAGCCAAAGCGCGCCGCGAAACGGATCGCCCGGACCATCCGCAGTTTGTCTTCGTCGAATCGTAGTGCGGGATCGCCAATCGCGCGAACGATGCCCGCCACTAAATCCGGACGGCCGCCCACAAAATCCAGCACGCGGCCGTCGCGTGGGTCCATCATCAGGCCGTTAATCGTGAAGTCGCGCCGGCGGGCATCCTCTTCCGGCGTCGCGGAGAATTTTACAGCCACGGGGTGCCGGCCATCCGCGTACCCCAGATCCGAGCGGAACGTGGCAACCTCGACTTGCAGACCATCTTCGATCACAATCACGACGCCGAATTGCGCGCCGACCGCAAGGCTCCCCGGAAAAAGGCCCTGCACTTCTTCCGGACGCGCGTCCGTCGCCACGTCGTAATCCACGGGAACCCGGTTGAGGAGCAGGTCGCGCACGCATCCGCCCGTGAACAGGGCTTGATAGCCCGCGCCGCGCAATTTCTCGCAGATTTGTTCCGCCAATCGGCGCGCGTCCATGCCTGAATTATGTGCCCCAATCGCAGTCAGGGCAAACTGCAGTGTCTGTAAGAGTGCGGGGAATGCGAATCCGCCCGATTCGCTCGTTCTGCAAGCACGTGAGAAGTATTGTGCGAAAAACTAGAGGAAGCGGACCGCCATGCATGTGATGTCGTCGTGTTGGCGCGCCGGGCCGACGAAAGTATCCACGTCGCCCATCAGAAGCGCCAGAACTGAAGCGGCGGATTCATGCGTGAAGGTCTCGACGCGCGCCTGTATCCGCGGCTCACTGTATTCTTCGCCGCTGCCATTGACGGCTTCCGCCAAACCGTCGGTGAAAATCACCAGAAGATCGCCGCTCCCAATCGCCACGGTTTCCGAACGATAGTCCGTGGAACTATCAATTCCGAAAGGCACTTCACCCTCGGAGAGGCGTTCCATCGTCCCCGGTGCGCGGCGCAAGAATGGCGCATTGTGCCCCGCGTTGACATAACGGATGCTGTGTGCGGAAGAGTCGTACTCGGCAAGAAATGCCGTTGTGAAGCGCATGCCCATCAGGCTGTGGTCACAGGCGTAACGATTCAGGGCCCGCGCCAGTTCGTCCAGACTCCCTGGGCGCGTGGCGAGCGAATGAATGCTCGCCTGAAAAGTAGCCATCAGCAGCGCCGCGGGGACGCTTTTGCCCGCCACGTCGGCGACCACCATCAGCAGCGATTGTCCTGCATGGCCTTCGGGGCCCGCGCGCAGGAACGCGTCGTAATAATCGCCTGCGACCGTGTTTTGCGGCCGCGTCGCGAATGCGATATCGACGCCGGGAACCGCTGGCGGATGTTCGGGCACCAGCCAGTGCTGAATCTCGCGCGCGATTTCCAGGTCGCGCTTCATCGTCACGCGGTCGGCCAGCTCCAGCGCGAGCAACAGAAATAAAATTGCAGTGCCGAAGCCGCCGAGGTCGAAAGAGACTTGCCCGTCGCCAAAGTTGAACTTCAGGTTGATTAACATCAAGACGCATGCGATCAGCAGTAAAACACGGCGCGCGGGCGTCAGCTTCATCAGCATCGCCTGGAAGAGCGCCCACGCAATTCGAAACGGGCGTTTCCAGTGCCGCCCTTTGCCCATCGCTTCCCAGTCGACGTCGTGCGAGTAAAACGAATACGTCGCCCGCGTGTCCGCCTTCATCTGGCCCCAGAGTTGCTGAATCGCCAGGCCTTCGGTCACTCGCTGCCAATAATCGCGGAGGCCGCCGCGTTTTCTCGAACCAGCGCTCGTCGGTGGTGTATAGCCTGTTCCGGTAGAAGGCATGAGGCGGAATTATACGGCAGCGAAGCGTGGGAGCCGCGAGTTATTGCAAAAGCAGGTAGTGGGTCAGTTTGAATTTTCTTGATCGTGACACAGGAGGTCAAAATTCAAACTGTCCCACTACCCAAACGCACCCTTACGAATCGCCGCGACGGGGCAACGAACCGCCCAGTTGAATTTTCGAGAAGCCGAAGCGGTCGCGCAACCGGTCGGCGGCTTGCGCGAGTCGTTCGAGTTTCTCGCGGCGCCCGGCATCAAGCAATTCGAGTTGGCCCGTGGCCGACGAAGCAGCATGGAATGAAGACAGCGCCACACCCACCAGCCGCAGCTTTGCGGAGCCGTTCCACGCGCCATGGAATAGTTCGCGAACCGCCGCCAGAATCACAGCGTCGAGATCGGCGGGATTCGCGAACGTATGGCTGCGCGTGATGGTTTGAAAATTCGTGAAGCGAAGCGTCACCGTAACCGTGCGGCAAAAAAGCCCCGCATCGCGCAAACGCTTCCCCGTTTTCTGCGTCAGCAGGCTCAAAGTGGATTCCAGGATTTCGCGG